>CAZVBB010000087.1:0-4413 GCA_964625285.1 uncultured bacterium
CAGTCCCGGGCGCGGGCAGTTTCTCCGGCTGGCTCTGCCATAAGAACGAGAAAGAACACTAGTAAGCCTAAATACGCAGTGCTTTTTCTGCCTCTTTTCCTAATTTTAGCTGCTATCCTAGTAAACGTCTTTTTACTCCTTTCTTTCCTAACCCCGTTAGAGATAAGACGCCACAGGCGTCTGATCCGCCTGAGGCGGACCAGAGGCGACCTATCTCTAACGGGGCTAACCTTATAGCCTTCAACAGGGAGTATTACTAGTGCTCTGTGAAATAAATTTCTATTAGGTTTAGTTAATGTAGTATCAGGGCCTTGTCCCCTTTTATTTTATATATATGTAGCGTAATAAGTATTTGCATATTCATTTAATCTGTGTAATCTGTGTTAAAAAATCTGTGTAATCAATAAAATGCAGGTATTTAATGCGTTTTATATAACAGGTGAACGAAGCAAGAGTTTTCTTGTTAATCCAATTGTTGCAAACATTCCCATCAAGCTCACCATCCCAAAAGTAAACGCCCTGCCAATGAGCACGGCTGCGGTTGCTTCGTGAAGAGGGATTCCCATAATACTATACAGTAGAATGGCACTTCCTTCGTAAACGCCGACTCCTCCCGGAAGAGCAGGAATCATTCCTGTCAGATATGCCATGAACGTTACGGATGCCACCAAGCCAAATGTGACATCGCTTCCCATGGCATAAAAAATAAGGTATATTTTCAGAGGATAGAGCACCCAGATAACAATAGATACAAACAATGATTGAACTAAAATTGCCTTATGGCGCATAATCTCCCGAACAGAGACTTTAAAATTATCAATCATATTTATGATATCTGCCTCATTGTTATTCTGATACGACCCCTTAAATCTCTGAATTACGCAAGATACTTTATATAAAACTTTTGCCAGAGCATTATCGCGTTTGTAAAGAATAATCCCCAGCGCAAGAAGAGCGATTAATATCACGAGTACCGTGAATATAGTAATAGTTAAAGATAGTGGAAGGGTAAATTCCCGGGCAATATATAGGAAAGATAAAAAAGATAGGATTATAAATGGTAGAATGCCAAGATAATTATTGAGAGCCGCTATTGCCAGTGCATCCTTTAGGGGAGCCCCTTCCTTGCATAGAAGATACGTTTGGGTGGGTTCATTACCAAGCCTTGCCGCCGGGGTTATATTTTCAATAAATGCACCTGCCAAGTTAATGGCAAAAACCTTAATAAATGTAATCTTGTGTCCTGCTCTCTTAATTAGAAGACGCCATTTATAAGCAAGCAAGGTCTGAGTAATTAACTGTGCTACACCAAGGAGAATTAAAAGACCGATACTAACCTTTGATAGAGAAGAAAAAAATTCATCTATGTTGATTGCTTTGTAGAAAAAGAATAAAATGCCAACACCTAAGATGAGATAGAGCAATATTCTACGTTTTTTGAAGTATAGTAAAGTATAGAATACTTTACTATACGGATTAGGGTTGTTAAGGGGAATAATCTGATTCCCCTTAAGGGGTAACAGGGAATTTTGTGAAACAAAATTACCGCCATAGGGGGAACCCCTTGGAAGGAAATGAGGAGCGAAGCGACGAATTTTCTTGCTCATTCCATTTTCCCGTTTTTTGCAAGCAGATAAGATCCGCCAACAAAGCTTCCCTGCTGATACACATGGCCTTCAATATGTGATTTATACCTACCAAGAATGTCTTTATCTTCGTAAATCTTATCAAGCGGCCTCCTCGCACTTCTATAGATAATCTTTGTTTTTGCGCCGCAAGTATTAAATATATTTGAGAGTATTTTTTCCTTAGGAGCTACATTAAGAGATAGAATTATTACATCAAAGTCCGATACATTAAAATTTGTGCCATTTGCAAAAATAACTTTTATTTTATCTTCAAGTTTACGGTTTTTGATCCACCTTCGCGCGGTATCCACTATTTTTGAATCCATTTCAAGCGATGTCACACCTGCTCCTGTTGAGTGCGCGATAATTGCCGCTGTATACGGAATTCCACCACCAATGTGTAGGACATTTGTTTTTTCCCTAATTTTCGCCAGTTCAATTTCCTTCTCCACAATGGAATAGTGTGCAGCGAGAGAAGTCTCACTAATTAGCTTGCAATAGAAAGAAAGTCTTTCAAAAAATTTAGCCCGCTCAATCAGCAGCCACCGCATGATTGCATTTATCTTATAGAGCAAATATCGCATTTAACATACCTCCTGCAGCAAAAGCAATAATTATCGTTGAAATTACAATAGTTATTGCATATTTCAACCCAAACTCTTTCATTAACACAGGAAAGACTGCAGCGCAGGGAACATAGAAAAGCGCTACGACCGCTCCCACGGTTAACTGCCTAAAAGTTAAATGTAAATCAAGAAGAACTGCAACCGCCAGTTCTCTACGTACAATCCCTAAAATCAAACCAACGCTCGCTTCTGCCGGAAGCCCCAACAGGCCAACTACAACGGGCTGCAATAATATACCAATGTGGTAAAGCACTCCGGTCTCATAAAGGATTCCGGCGATAAAAACACCAAATACGATAAGCGGCACTGCATCGGTAAGATATATTTTTATTCGCATCCATATTTTTTTTGCAACTGAGGTGATATTTGGACGACGGAATGGCGGGATTTCCATAAGAAAAGACGGTGTTGTGCCTGGAAGCATTCTATTTAATATTATGCCTGCGATAAGGATAAACAGGAAAGCAATGAACGCAACTAATGCTAAGGCAGTTACTCCCTCTTTTGCTAAAAGGGCAATAAGTGCTCCAGTTTGAGCCATGCAGGGAATTGCCAGACACATCAGAGCAACAACGATAATTCTCTCACGCCGCGTTTCCAGTATTCTTGTTGATAGGATACCCCCGATAGTACATCCGAATCCAAGTGAAAATGGTATAACCGCTCCACCATGAACGCCTATCCTGTGAAACAATGTGTCCAGCATGCAAGCCAATCTCGGCAAGTAACCAGAATCTTCCAAGATAGCAAGAACGAGGTAAAACGCTAGTAAGTAAGGTAAAACTAATGCCAACGGCCAGCCAATGCCGTCAATTAAGACTCCGAAGTGCCCAACCAGTACCTCTCTAATTATGCCTTCGGGGACTATTGCCGTAACGCCGCGTTCTATAACTGGAAAGATAACATTTTCAAATAACGGCAAAAGAATTTGTCCCCTAAGCACCCTTCCCCCAAATCCCCAAATCACGCCAAAAACTAATAATACAACTGCAATGGCAATTGGAATCCCTGTAGATGGCTTAATAGCCGCATCCTCTAATCTTTCTAAAAATGTGTGATGGCGATGAGTTAAGGTTTGAACCTGGTGCACTATACTGCCAATTTCGATCCATCTCTCATCTTTGGTGTGCTGATGAGACTGTGATCTAGCCTCTGGAATGCGTGAGACAAGTTCCTGGACCCCTTCACCAGTTATAGAAACTGTCGGAATAATCGGGACACCCAGTAACTCTTCTAACTTTTTTGTATCTATTGTTATCCCTTTATGCTTAGCCTCGTCCCAAATATTTAGCACTATAACCATTGGAATTCCTCGCTCAAGCAACTCGAGAGTTAAGGGTAGGTTGCGCTCTAAATGAGTGGCATCGATTACGTTGACAACCAGATCAGCTTCTTGTAGCATCTCTACAGCTACTTCTTCGGCGGTGTTGGTAGGGTCCAGTGTATATGCTCCCGGCGCGTCAATTACTTCTGCATCGATCCCAGCAAATTTTAAAGCACCTTTCGTAAACTCCACCGTTGTGCCGGGATAATTGGAAGCAACAACATTGATACCGGTTAACCTGGAAAAGAGGGCGCTTTTACCTACATTAGGATTTCCCATAAGGAGTATTTTCATACTTGTAATTCCTCGACAAGAATCTTTATTGCCATTCCTCTGCCAATGGCAATCTTGGCTCTATCCACTTCAATGACAACCGGACCCTTGAAGGCCCCGGAGCCTACCTTGCGAACAATCTTATCAGCCCTGACGCCAAGTAAGGCAAGGCGCCTCTGGAAGTCGTATCCTCCCTCAATTTTAACCACTGTCCCACTCTGTCCAGCTTGCATTTGGGTCAGAGTTACCTGCTTATTAGACATAAATCATTCTCTCCCTTAATTTTTTTTGATTAAGTCATCGCATAAAATACAAATGCTTCTTATATGCAAAAAGCATAATAAAAATTTTCTACTTTATTGGTACCTAGAGTAATAGCCGCTTACGCTTCCCTTAAGTAAATATTCAGTAAACACCGTCTAATTAACTATACGAATTAACAGAATAACCCAAACACACTAAAAAATTACAATATACAAACCACAAATTACAAACAATACACAATACCAAAATTACAATGACCAAAATGACTGCTTCGCAGTCTCAGATTCTTCGGGCTTCG
>CAZVBB010000088.1:0-4384 GCA_964625285.1 uncultured bacterium
TAATTTAAGGTTACAGAGATTTATAGCCGTGATGGGAATTTGTATATTGTGATTTAGCATTCTCTCTGCCCTCTGCCTACAACTTGCTACGGAATGCTCTAGCTCTATCAAGTTCCTCCTGAAGAAGAGCACCCTCTTCTTTTAATATGTATCCTTTTACTTCTTCTAAGAGCTCCTGAAATCTCCCGACCAAGTTGATTATATTTTTTCCATTAGTCAGATAGATATCCTTCCACATCTCAGGGGAGGAAAGAGCAATGCGCGTGGTGTCTTTGAAGCCCCTCGCCAGGAGAGGTAGAAGCCCCTCTTTCTCTCCTTCCAGTCTGCTTGCCAGACTCACCAAGGCAGCAGAGATTAGATGGGGGAGGTGACTGGTAGCAGCAATAAGAAAATCGTGCTCGCCAGGGCTAATTACTATAACCCTTGCCCCTACGCTTTCCCAGAAGGAGCTGATTGTCGCAAGCGCCTCAGGTGAAGTTTTTTCATCCGGCGTGAGAACGCAGACGCTATCCACAAACAGGTCTTCTCGTGCCGCTTCCACTCCACTCTTCTCAGAACCAGCTAGTGGATGACCACCAATAAAAGAAATTCCCTTTATCTTATCAACCTCAGTTACAAGCCAGGCTTTTGTGCTCCCCACATCAGTAATGGTAGCTCCGAGAGGCAAGATGGTACTTATCTCTCTAACTATCGGTGGAATGGTTTTTACAGGTGTAGCTATAATTACGAGGTCTGCACCGCTCACCCCTTCCCTCAGGTTGAGCGTGACTCTATCCACTGCATGAAGCGCCTTTTTCAGAGACTCTTCTCTCCTCCCAACTCCTATTACT
Source organism: uncultured bacterium (assembly GCA_964625285.1). Lineage (GTDB taxonomy): Bacteria > NPL-UPA2 > NPL-UPA2 > NPL-UPA2 > NPL-UPA2 > NPL-UPA2. The sequence continues at coordinate 831 of CAZVBB010000088.1, forward strand.
TTCTCTGCCAGCCCTCGTCTTTTAATGGCAAGACCGAGCGAGCCGCCGATCAGACCCACGCCAATTATTGTTATTGTTTTCATCATTCTGGGTTCTCGGTTCTGGGTTCCGGGTTCCGGGTTCTGGGTTCTGGGTTCTGGGTTCTGAACTCTGAACCTTACCGCTCAGTTATTGTTTCTTCAATCTTTATTCCAAAATGTCTTCCCGTCTCTTCGAAGTAGGAAAGTACCTCGGAGCCGCGCTGCAGCTCAACCACAGAGAGAGGCTCACCAATCGGGGAGACAAGCCTGACGGTCTCAGCATTTTGAAGAATAGCTGATACTTTCTTTTTTTCAGTTTTCCCTTCTATTAGAATAAGCGGTCTTTTTTCTATCTTTATCCTGCCAATTACGGCAACTTGGGTTTTCCCCTTATAATCTACAACTAGCACCTTATCTCCAGAGCCAAGCTCAGAAAGATATTTCGTCTTTCCTTCAGGTAGCAGAGTATAAGCATGAACAGGCCCGGCATTCACGCGAAAGGGGCGCGGCGTCACATATGGGTTTTCCACGCTTTCCGAGTGGACAAGAAACATTGCTCCTGAGGAATTACCTATTAGCATTCCTTCTCCAGTACTCATATTGGTGCAGGTATCAATGCATACTCTGTCTCCTGACCCAACCACTGCTACTTTCTCTATCTTTGCTATCTCTAATTTAAGTTGCTGGGAGGTGCTTTTCACCACACTCACGGTTTTTCTAACTTCTGAAAGGTCATCCGTCTTCAGGAACACACCGCTAACCCCTTTCTCAAGAATTCCGAGAGCGGTCTCTGCCTCCCTGGCATCTGCCACTTCAACAAAGATTCTTTCCGTCTGGGCAATCAGATTTTCCAGGGGAATTATCTTCCAGTTTGCCATTCGGAGAATAAGGGTTTTGTATTTGGCGAGCTCAAGCGCCCGCTTCTCATCGCTTTTATCTTTTATTTCAAGGCAAACAACCTCTTCTCCTAACTTCAAGTCTCCGTCCCCTGCGATAGTCTTTATCAGCCCTAACTCCTTTACCTTTTTCTTCATTCCATCAGGGACAAGTATGGCATCGACTGCGCTCTCGAGCGCTGCAATAGCAATGTCTTTATTCCAAGGAGAGCAATTTACCCATATCCTTTTCATTTCTTAAGTTCCTTTTCAGCTTTTGCTGCTGAAACGTTATGATGTACAATCTTTGCAATTGCAGAAACTATGCCGATAGGGTCTCGATGCTGGAAGACGTTTCTCCCAATGGAGACTCCTCTACCACCGCCAGCTAACGAACCAGCCACCATTTCTAACAGTTCTTTGTCTGTCTCTACCTTCTCTCCTCCGGCAATGATTACCGGCACCGGACATCCTCTAACCACCTCGCTGAAGCTATCCGGGCTACCGGTGTAGTTCACCTTGACTGCATCGGCGCCTAACTCGGCTCCTACTCGGGCAGCATGCTTTACCACTTCTTTATCATACTCATTCTTAATTTTTGGTCCTCTCGTATAAATCATTGCCAGAAGAGGCATTCCCCATTCCAGACACTTGTTTGAAATATACCCGAGGTCCCGCAGCATCTCTCTTTCTTCAACTGCCCCTAAATTAACATGAACAGAGACTCCATCTGCCCCTATTTTCAAAGCAGTCTCAACGGGATTAATAATCACCTTGCTGTTTGGCTCAGGGCTCAGGGCTGTGCTTGCCGAAAGATGCAAAATTAGCCCAATGTCTTTTCCATATCCACGGTGTCCATGAAGAGGCAGCCCAAGGTGTCCAATAACAGCATTAGCTCCTCCATTAGCAACCTTGTTAACCGTATCACAAAGATCAACTAATCCTTCAATAGGACCAACGGTAACTCCATGGTCAAGTGGAACAATTACCGTGCGCCCGGAGGCGCGATTGAAAATTCTTTCCATTCTTATCTTTTTTCCTAACATATTTTCCTCCCCCTTACCAGTGAACCAGAGCACCAGATAAATTAAATATCAAATTGCAAATTTTAAATTGCAAATTTTAGATTGCAAAATTTTTTTCTCCAATCATTTTGCACTTTGATTTTTGATTTTTGATTTTTGCAGTGGACAACACTCTATCCAGTGCTGCAATAAATCTTTGGTTTTCTTCCATTTTTCCAATGGTAACCCTAATAAAATTAGTTAGATTATACATTCTCATTGACCGAACGATGATGCCTTCTTTAATCAACTTTTCTGTAGCTTTATCTGCATTTATACCAACATCAACTAAAACAAAATTAGCCTGTGATGGAACGTAAGTAATCTTCATTCGGGCGAATTCCCGATAAAAAAATTTCTTTCCTTCACTATTTGCGCGGCAGCTTTTTCTAACATGCTCTTTATCTTCTAATGCTGCCTGTGCAGCTACCTGAGCAAGAGAGTTAACATTAAACGGCTGACGCACTCTGTTCATTTCCCTGATGAACTTCTCTCCCGCAATGCCATACCCTATTCTCAAGCCTGCCAATCCATAGATCTTGGAAAAAGTGCGCAGTGTAATTACATTCCTTCCATTTTTTACATAGTCAATAGTCTCGGGAAAGTCACTTTCGTCAACGTACTCATAGTAAGCCTCATCAAAAATGACAACTATGTTCTCAGGAAGCCTCTTCATAAATGAAGCAACCGAGTCTGCGTTAACCATCGTTCCTGTAGGATTGTTTGGATTGGCAATAAAAACAAGCTTTGTTCGCTCATTTATTGCCTGAGACATTGCCTCAAGGTCATGAGTATAATTCTTAAGCGGTACCGGGACACACTTTCCTTTCATTACAACTGCAGCCATACGATAAACAATAAACCCCGGTTCAGCAAATATTACCTCTTCGTCTTCATTAAGGAAGGTCTCTGTAATTATTCTGATAATCTCATCAGAGCCATTGCCGAGAATGATATTTTCTTTTCCTACTCTCAGATGCTCTGCCAATCGACTTTTTAGATAATAAGCATCTCCATCAGGGTAAAGGTTTATTTTGCCCAGTGCTCTTTTTAGTGCCGCCACTGCCTTAAGGGATGGTCCTAAGGCGTTCTCATTTGATGCCATTTTCACAGCCTTTATTCCCAGCTCCCTTTCCACTTTCTCTATTGGCTTACCAGGCTCATAAGGCTCAATGTTTTTTATTTCTCTTCTAATCAGCTCATTCATCTTTTTCGTACTTGCTAGATATGCCCCAAAATGTGCACCAGTCACCAGAGCACCGTCCAGGGTTCCGGGTTCAGCGTTCTGGGTTCTGGGTTCTGAACTCTGAACCTTTGAACTCTGAACCCTTTTTTCATTTTTCATTTCCTGTATTTCTGGATATCTCTTGCTGGAGCGAGAGCGAGGCAGACATAATCTGCTGATAGATGCTTTTTACAAGTTCATCTGAAAGGGGTCCTTTGTTTTTTTTAAGCAGACGCTGGCAAATTTCTTTTTCTCTCCCCGGAACATAATAATTTTTCTTCTTTTTAAACTTGATTCTTCCGATTTTAACGGCGATTTCAGCTCTCTTATTGATCAGCTCTAAAATCTCGGAATCTATTTTATCAATCTG
>CAZVBB010000089.1:0-4379 GCA_964625285.1 uncultured bacterium
TCCCATATTTATTGACACGAAGAAGAAGAGGAAAAATAATGCGGGAAGTGTCCCTGTGTTTATGCAGCTTCATAGGCCCTATATTTAATTTTCATGCAGCTTCATAGGCCACCTCCATTTCCCCCTTTATGTTAGGAGATAACCTAATTTTCATGTGGATTTTTATATGATGCAATGATACAATTTCATGTAGTTTTTTGATGATGCAATTCACGATACAAAAACCGGTAATGTCATATCTGGAAGCGATAGAAATATTGCTATGTGGATGCTTGACCCTGATTATGACGGCAGGAGTTTATTTCCACGACAGGTTTTCTTTCCTATGTCATCTGAATCAGAAGGGTGGAGCAAATTAGCAAAAAATTTAAAAGCAGAAATAGACCGAGAATTGATTGAGGCATATCGTGGAACGGTTTCATTGCCCTTTTCAGCGGGTGAATATAAGCAATGTGCTGTGAAAATTATTGATGACCGCGACATTGAAAGTTTAAGAATCATTAAATTGTGAGAGGAGGAATGTCGATGTATTCAATCACTAATATTATTCCTAAGGAAAAATTGGAACTATTTTGCCGTAAAAACCATATAGTTAAATTATCACTATTTGGTTCAGCTTTACGTGGTGAACTTAAGCCAGATAGCGATATTGATATTCTGGTAGAATTTGAGAAAGAGCATATGCCAGGATTACTGGACATATCCGGGATGGAAATAGAATTATCTGAAACTATTGGTAGAAAGGTAGATTTACGTACACCTAAAGAGTTGAGCCGTTATTTCAGGAATGAAGTAGTTACGAAAGCGAAGGTGGAATATGCGCAATGATGACAGAATAAGACTTCGGCATATTATTGAGGAAGCTCAAGAAGCCCACGATTTTGTAAAGGACTTTTCTTTTGAAGATTTTGTAAAAGATGGAAAAACAGTCCGCGCAGTTATCCGGTCAATTGAGGTTATTGGTGAAGCATCTGCGAAGATATCTGACGAATTTAAAAGTACGCATAAGAATGTGCCGTGGGATAAAATAATCGGTATGTGTAATCGGCTGATACACGTCTATTTTGATATCGATTATGATATCGTGTGGCAAACAGTTCAAAAAAAATATACCGGAACTTATAGAGATTATTAAAAACTTATTGGAAGAGAAATAATTATGACAGGTAAAATCGATAAACTGATTATTAATTCTCCGTATGAGGAGCCAAAAGAATACTGGTCATACGACCGTGCCACTCGAACATTTAATAAAGTAGAAGGTAGGCGCCCAGCAGGGTATATTATAGCAACACCCGGGTCTCAAGTATTTGATGACCCCGGTATCTTTATTGAAATTCCTCTAGAAAATATAGGAAAATATAGGGACACTTCCCATATTTATTGACACGAAGAAGAAGAGAAAAAATAATGCGGGAAGTGTCCCTATGTTTAAGACCGCTTATCCCCACGTTCTAAGAGTATATTTTTCCTCTGTGGAGCGCAAAAATCCTTTTTTCTACTCTGAGCCTTAAAAACCTTCTTGAAGAAAAATTCCTTGCTATCTTGTATATAATTACAGTATTATTCAGCGGGATGGGCTGAAGGCTGTTAGCAGAGGAGCACCAGTTACCAGTTACCAGTCAGAAGTTAAATTGGAAATTGTAGTATTTATTGAAAATTGACTACCAAGAGATTTCTGAAAAAGTCCGAAATCTCTGAAATTAGAGGTCTCTGGGTATTTTTTCAGAGACCTCACCAAGAACTGTGAACCCTTAAACGCACGAGAGATGACAGACATACCAATCAGATACGACCCTAAGTCAGTAGAAAATAAATGGTACCGATTGTGGGAAGAAAAAGGGCTTTTCCAGCCACGTTCCCCTTCTCGCAAGAGCTACTCCATTGTCATTCCACCTCCCAATATAACCGGCTCGCTTCACTGGGGGCACGCTCTTAATAATACTCTTCAAGACATTCTCATCAGATGGCGACGAATGCAGGGTTATAACACACTCTGGATTCCGGGGGTTGACCATGCTGGGATTGCTACACAAAATGTCCTTGAAAGAGAGCTCCTATCGCAAGGAATTGACCGTCATAAGTTAGGCAGGGAAAAATTCATCAAAAAAGTATGGGAGTGGAAAGAGCACTATGGCGGGACAATCATCCATCAATTAAAAAAATTAGGCTCCTCCTGCGATTGGTCACGAACAAGGTTTACTATGGATGAGAAATGCTCAAAAGCAGTAATGGAGATATTTACCCGACTTTACAAGGAAGGATTGATTTATCAGGGTGATTATATTGTTAATTGGTGCTCTCGGTGTCATACCGCCATTTCTGACATTGAGGTGGAATATAAGGAAAAGCAAGGAAAGCTTTATTACATCAACTATCCGCTGGAGGCAGAAACTGGAGAGCTCACAGTAGCAACGACGCGCCCGGAGACTATGTTAGGAGATACAGCAGTTGCCGTTCATCCAGACGATGAGAGATACCGGCATTTTATAGATAAGACTGTTATCCTCCCACTGGTTGAGAGAAAAATACCTGTTATTGCCGATGAAGGAGTTAACCCGTCCTTTGGCACCGGGGCGGTGAAAGTTACTCCTGCCCATGACCCAAATGATTTTGAAATTGGCTTGCGGCGAGACCTCCCACGGATAGTCGTTATTGATGGAGAAGGGAAGATGACCCCGGCTGCCGGGCATTACCAGGGGATGAAGAGTGATGAGTGTCGGGCAAAGGTCATCACCGACCTTGAGGAAAAAGGGTATCTCCTCACAATCAAGGACCATTTCCACTCTGTTGGACATTGCTACCGTTGCAATACCGTAATTGAGCCTCTAATATCAAAGCAATGGTTTCTTAGTATGAAGGAACTTGCCAAGCCGGCAATAAGAGCAGTCAAATCCGGCAAGGTCAGATTTGTGCCCAGCCGCTGGGGAGACGTATATTTAGAGTGGATGGAAAATATCAAAGACTGGTGCATCTCAAGGCAGATTTGGTGGGGGCACCGGATTCCTATCTGGCACTGTCTCACTTGCAAAAAATCGGATACATATCAAAGTGCTCCAGCCAAATGCAAAAGCTGCGGCTCCACAGAGTTAAAGCAAGATGAGAGTGTTCTTGATACGTGGTTTAGCTCCGCTCTCTGGCCTCTGTCCACGCTTGGCTGGCCCGATGAGACAGATGATTTAAACCGCTTTTATCCAACAGCAACTCTCGTTACTGGATATGAGATAATACACTTCTGGGTAGCGCGAATGATAGTGATGGGAATAAAAATAGCCAAAAAACCACCCTTCAAGGAAGTTCTTATTCATGGGATTGTGCGTGATGCTGAAGGAAAAAAGATGAGTAAGTCCCTTGGAAATGCAATTGACCCATTAAACACAATTGAGACATATGGCACTGATGCCCTGCGCTTTGCTTTAATAGGAGCCACCTCGCTTAGTGGTCAGGACATCTTCCTCGGTATTGAAAGTATAGAAGGGGGAAGAAACTTTGCCAATAAAATCTGGAATTTATCCCGTTTCATTCTTCTCAATTCTTTAGATTTTCAATTTGATAAAGTAAAGCGGAGAGAGTTAATCCTTGATGAAGATGACACCTACATCATCAGTCGTATTAACCAGGTCACGAAGGCAACGAATGAATTTCTCTCTAATTACCGTTTTAGCGAGATGGCAAAGATGCTTTATGAGTTTCTCTGGCATGAGTTCTGCGATTGGTATGTTGAGCTCTCAAAGTTTCGGCTAAAGTCCCCTACCCCAGCTGAAAGAAAAACGACGCAGTGGGTCTTGCATTATGTTCTGCGTGACAGTATGAAGCTTCTTCACCCGATAATGCCATTTATTACAGAAGAGGTTTATCAGCGCCTCACCTCAGAAAGCATTATGATTGCACCCTGGCCAGTCTCAAGGAAGGCTCATATAAACGAGGAAGTGCTCTCGCAAACAAAAAAGAAATATCAGGTGATTACTGCCGAGAGAAAAATTAGAAGTTTCTGGAATATCCCCGCCGGGAAAAGACTAAGACATTATATTAAACCAATTGATGCTGATGAAAGAAAAACACTGGAGAAAAATAAGGAAAAATTAATTGATATCCTGCCTTCCGAACACCTTATTATTGAGGAAAAACAACCGCTTCCTCAGTATCCAATTTCTGCGGTTACTCCCTCAGGCACCACCATTTTTATTGACCCGGGAGAAGCTATTGACCTTCAGAAAGAGATGGAAAAAAAGAAAAAAGAAATTTCTCTTCTTGATAAGAACATAGAAAAATCAGTAAATAAGTTAGAAAACACTGATTTCCTCGCAAAGGCAGCGCCAGAAGCTATTGCCCGCGAGAGAGAGAAAAAACAGGAGTTTGAGTTACGGCGAGCAGAACTG
>CAZVBB010000090.1:0-2817 GCA_964625285.1 uncultured bacterium
ATTTCAGTCACAAGTTCATAAGTTGACAAGTTAATAAGTTGACAAGTTTACAGTCAGAAGTGCACCAGAGCACCAGCTTATTCAGAAGTGCACCAGAGCACCAGGCACCAGAGCACCAGCCACTCTAAATCCGAAACTCGAATATCGCATCACGGCTATAGATCTCTGTAACCTTAAATTAAGTGAGACACTTTGTGTCAAATTCGAAACATCCGCCTAGGCGGACTAAATCCAAATGACCGAAACAAAATCTGTTTTGAACATTCGAATTTTGGTCATTTGAGCTTGTTTCGTGCTTCGTATTTCGTGCTTCGTGCTTTCTAATTACCTTCTAACCCCTGAACTCTGAACCTCTGAACTCTTGAACCTTTTCTCATTTTACTTCTTTATTTTCTTTTTCTTCAGCAATTATCTTCTCACTGATGTGTGAAGGCACTTTTTCATAATGCGAAAGTTTCATATGATATGAGCCAGTTCCTTTCGTCATAGAACGTAAGTCAGTGGAGTAGTGGTCCATATCCGCCAGTGGAACAAGAGCATTAATTAGCTTAATGCTCCCTCGCGGCTCTGTGCCTATTACTCGTCCTCGTCTTCCGTTGAGGTCTCCGGTAACGTTACCAAGATATTTATCAGGAACGGCTACTTCAACGTTCATAATTGGCTCCAAAAGCACTGGAGCCGCTTCCTGGAGTGCCTCCTTTATGGCAAGAGAGCCAGCAATCTGAAACGCCATATCGGATGAATCTACCCTATGAAATGTTCCGTCATCAAGAATGGCCCGGAAATCAACCGTCGGGTAATTTGCCAGAACGCCTTTTTGTATTGCCTCTCTTACTCCCTTCTCAACGGCAGGAATATATTTTGCCGGAATTGCACCACCTACAATCTCATCTACAAATTCAAATCCACCTCCGCGTGGGAGCGGCTCAACTCTTACCCAAACATCGCCATATTGACCGCGCCCTCCTGACTGACGCTTAAACTTACCCTGAACACGAGCCTTTCCGGTAATTGTCTCGCGATAGGCTACCTTTGCTTTTTCCACCTCAACCTCAACGCTGAACTTGCTGTGCAGCTCGTCAATGATAATCTCGAGGTGAAGCTCTCCAAGCCCGGAGATTATTGTCTGACCAAGTTCATGGTCTATCTGCATCGCAAATGTCTTGTCCTCTTCCTTGATTTTTGCTATCGCTGTCATCAGTTTTTCCTGGTCCTTTTTGGCTTTTGGTTTGATAGCAATAGAAATTGTAGGCTCTGGAAACTCTATCGCCGGCAGAATAATTGGAGCTTTTTTGTCGCATAATGTATCTCCTGTAGAGGTTTCTTTTAGTTTTGCCACCGCTACTAAATCCCCAGGGCCAATTTCCCCGACTTCTTCTTTTTCCTTTCCCTGCAGCATAAGAATCTGCCCTATTTTCTCTTCAACTCCCTTTGTTGCATTAAAGACTGATGTTCCTGAACTGAGGGAACCCGAATATACTCTAAAGAGGTTCAGGGAACCGAGGTGCGGCTCAAAAAATGTCTTGAAAACAAAGGCGCTAAATGGCTCATCTTCGCCTCTCCGCCTCAAAACCTCTTTTTCGTCTCTTCCTTTCCCGGTGAGAGGCGCTCTATCATCAGGAGATGGGAGGAACTCTACTATGGCATCAAGCATTTCAGTAATGCCAATTACCCGGAGCGCAGAGCCAACTAAAACAGGGATAATTTCCCCTTTAAGTGCTCCCGTCCGTAAACCTTTTTTAAGCTCATCCATTGAGAGAGTTCCTTTTTCAATGTATTTTTCTAAAAGCTCATCGTCAAGTTCTGCAATGTGTTCAATTAGCTCTTTTTGGTGTTTCTCTGCTATGCCTGCCATCTCTGCTGGGATTTCTCCTTCTTTGTAACTTCCCTGTTGATAAAGGAAAGCCTTCATACTAAGAAGGTCAATGACTCCACAAAATCCATTTCCTTCCTCAATAGGTAACTGGAGAGGCACAACTCCTTTTCCCCACGTCTCCTTTGCCGCTTCCAGAAGCGGTAGAAATGAAACATCTTCTCCATCCATCTTGTTCACAAAGATTACTCGGGGGAGGCTCTCTTCATCTGCATATTTCCATACCTTCTCCGTGCCTATCTCAATGCCAGATTGGGCAGAAACAATAATAATTACTCCATCTACAACTCGTAGGCTTCCTTTAACCTCGCCAGCAAAGTCGGCATAACCCGGAGTATCAATAAAATTAACGGTATGCTCTTTCCATTGGCAATGAGCAAGTGAAGACCTGATGCTGACTTTTCTTTTTATCTCATCTTCGGCATAATCACTTATTGTTGTTCCGTCTTCAACTTTTCCCTGCCTTTTGGTTGCTCCTGCCTTGTAAAGAATGGATTCAATGAGCGATGTCTTTCCAGCTCCTCCGTGACCTATAAGAGCAACTGTTCTTTTTTTCATCTCTCCTCCTTCTTAAAAAGGTCTCCAGTGCACCAGCCACCAGAGCACCAGTCACAAGTTCACAAGTCCATCGTTCAGGGTTCCGGGTTCACCGTTCTGGGTTCTGAACCTCTAAACCTCTGAACGGGGTGAACAAGTCCGCCTAGGCGGAAGCGCCTTTAGCACAATTCATTGAGCCTGATAAATCAGGCAACTACGAACAAGCCCGACTTAACTTGTGAACTTGTCAACTTGTAAACTTGTCAACTGGTGTACTGGTACTCTTTTTTCATTTTCCAATGCAAAACTGGGAAAAAATCTCATTCAGGATATCCTCCGTTGTAACCTCTCCGGTTACTTCTCCTATACTTCGCAGTCCGTCCCTTAGCTCAAAGGCAATAAGTTCA
>CAZVBB010000090.1:2917-4374 GCA_964625285.1 uncultured bacterium
GGTTACTTCTCCTATACTTCGCAGTCCGTCCCTTAGCTCAAAGGCAATAAGTTCATTGTATAGGAATTCCCTTTTTCCCCTCACCTTAATCCTTCCGCCTAGGCGGAAGGGATAGGGTGAGGGGGCTGTGGCAGTCAATAAACTATAAGCATTTTTAAGACACCTCGAAGCTTTCTCCAGTATGGCTTGATGTCTGAGGTTAACAAGGAATGCTGGCTCTGGCAAGGAAACTCCTCTGAATAGAGAAACAATTGCTCTTTTGAGGTCAGAGATACCACTTCCTTTCTTTGCCGAGACCCTGACAATACCCTCAAAGGAAAAAGCTTTTGCCACTTCCTTTATCCTCATTGGCAGGTCTATCTTGTTAATCACCACGAGTGTCTTTTTTTTACTCACCTCAATGGCAATTTCCATATCCGCACCGGAAAGGGGAGTAGAGCCATCAAGGACAAATAAAATGAGGTCTGCCTCACGAAGTGTTAGATGAGTTCTTCTAATGCTCTCTCTGTCTATCAAGCTTTTTGCATCTCTCAATCCTGCCGTATCAATCAATCGTGCTGGCAGTCCATCTATGTCCAGAAATTCTTCAATTGTATCTCTCGTCGTGCCAGGTGTGGGAGCAACAATTGCCCGCTCTCTTCCGAGAAGGCTATTCAAGAGCGTTGATTTACCTACGTTTGGCCTTCCCACGATGGAAATTGTAATTCCTTCCCTGAGAAGTCTGCTTTGTTGTGCAGTGATTAGGAGTTCTTCTAAGGTAGAGATGACTTTAGTTAGGCTCTCAGCTATTTTATCTGCGTTGAAGGCGCTGATATCCTCTTCTGGAAAATCAATAGATGCCTCTACCTGAGCAAGTAGTTCAGTTAATTCTTCAGAGGCTTGTTTTAATCTTTTTGAAAATTCACCCCACAACTGAGAAAGTGCACTTCTAAGCCCTGATTCTGTTTTAGCTTTGATGATTTCACTGACGGCTTCTGCCTGGGTGAGGTCAATTCTTCCATTCAAGAATGCTCTTTTGGTAAACTCCCCGGGTTGAGCGAGACGAGCTCCTTCTCTTAAGGTTAATTCCATGACTTTCTTTAATAGGATAACTCCTCCATGGCAGTTTATCTCCACCACATCCTCGCGGGTATATGTCCGGGGAGCTCTCATTACGGTAAGCAAGACCTCGTCCAGCACTTCTCCGTTAGAGACGATAAAGCCATAGTGAAGAGTGTGAGTAGATGCCTCAGATGGTTTTAAGCCATTTTTACCTTTAAATATCCGATCAGCAATAGGGAGAGACCGTGAGCCGCTTAAACGAACTATTCCGATGCTACCTTCTCCTATTGAGGTAGATATGGCAACTATTGTTTCTCTTTCCTCATTCATTTCGCTGAGCACCAGAGCACCAGTCTCAACCCACACGATAGGCGGGACATTCTTGTCCCGCTCTTTAAAATTCCAAATTCCAAGCA
>CAZVBB010000091.1:0-1220 GCA_964625285.1 uncultured bacterium
ATGAATGGGGTATTGATTACCTTTGAGGGTACAGAAGGAAGCGGAAAGTCAACTCAGGTGAAGCGCCTTTCCCATTACTTAGCGGATAAAGGACTTTCGACACTAACCACCCTGGAGCCAGGTGGCACCTCTCTCGGGATGAAACTGAGGTGGATTCTCCTCACCTCAAAAGCAGATGAAATAGCCCCATTGCCAGAGCTTTTTCTCTACCTGGCTGAGCGGGCTCAACATGTGTGTGAGGTGATAATACCTGCACTTTCCGAAGGAAAAATTGTTATCTCAGACCGATTCATTGATGCCACCGTAGCCTATCAGGGATATGGACGCAATCTTGATCTACCCTTAATTGAGAAGCTGAATGAATTAGTCTCTCAGGGAATTAAGCCTGATTTGACTATCTTGCTTGATATAGAAACTTCATATGGGGTAAAGCGAGCAAAGGGAGGCAGGAAGGGAGACAGATTAGAGGAAGAAGGAGATTTTTTTCATAATCAGGTGCGGGAAGGATACCTAAAGATTGCTGCACTTGAACCCGAGCGGATAAAGGTTATTAATGCCAGTGGCTCTATGAATAATATCCATGCTGCCATAAGAAAACATGTAGATAAACTACTTACAGGCAGGTTCTATTAAAAACGATGCCATTTGCCGATATTATTGGTCAGAAACAAGCCATAAGGATGTTGAGAAACTCCCTAAAGCAGGCAAGGCTTCCTCATGCTCTACTCTTTGCCGGACCAGAAGGAGCTGGCAGACACCTCACCGCTAAGATATTGGCGCAAGCAATCAATTGCGAGAGAGAGCATGCCGACGCCTGTGGAGATTGCCCATCCTGCTTAAGGATTGAGCACCATAGTCATCCTGATGTTTCTGTATTAGAGCCCTCAGGTGCCTCCCGCCAGATAGGAATAGATAGTATTCGCCAGCTTCGCCACAACATATCACTGAAGTCAATAGGAAAAGGAAAAGTATATATAATCTCTGAAGCTGACCGCATGACTATAGATGCAAGTAATGCGCTCTTAAAAACGCTTGAGGAGCCGCCGGAAAATTCAATTCTTGTTCTCATTACCTCCTCTCCCGAGCATCTCTTTCCCACTGTGATTTCCAGGTGTCAGATAATGAAATTTTTCCCATTGCGGGGAAAAAAGATAGAAGAGAAAGTCTACAAAGAAGAAAGAGCTAAAATGATGGACATCTTAGATATGGCATCACCCGGG
>CAZVBB010000091.1:1320-4357 GCA_964625285.1 uncultured bacterium
ATTGAGATGGCAGGGCGTGTAATGGAAATAGCGGATTATTTTAAAAAAGAGATGGAAAAAAAAGCAGCTAAGAAAGTAAGTGACTTAACTGAGACTCTTAATGAAACGACGGTAAAGGAAATTAAAGAGCAATTAGCCGCCGATATTTTAGGTAACGTTCGGGCGAAGTTTCTGGAAATGCTGGATATTGCCCTCTCCTGGTATCGAGACATTTTCGTTTTGAAAGTAGGTGGAGAGGAGCTTCTTATCAACCTTGACAAAACGCGTGAAATTGAGCGAGCAGGGAAATTTTTTTCAACCTCCTCTCTCATAAAGATTATGGAAGAGATAGAGAAGACAAAGGAAATTATAGACCGTAATGTCAATCCCAAACTGGCGATTGAAGTGATGATGATAAGGATAATAGAGGAGCTTAAGTAATGACTATCGCTATAAAAGTTGAGACGGAAGAGGGGATAGCCTTGTGCCTTAAATCAGAATTACTTAAACTTCATCCTGGCGATGAGATAATTATCGCAGGGGAAAGAGGAGAAGAAATCGGGAAGGTCCTTCCCTACCCCGATATACCAATCACCACACAGTTGAGGCAAAAAAAGGTTTTAAAAGAAATAAAAAGGAAGATGACAGAGGATGACAAAGAGAGAAGAAAAGAAAACTCAAAAAGAGAAAATGAGATATTTGAAACCTGTTTAAAGAAAATAAAGGAGGAAAATATCCTGATAAAGCTTATCACTGCCGACTACTCATTTGATGGAAAAATGGTAACACTCTACTTTACTGCCAAGGAAAGGGTGGATTTCCGTGATTTAGTAAGGGACATTGCTTCTCTTTTTAATGTTAAGGTGGAGATGCGACAAATCAGCATCAGGGAGGAGGCAAAACGAGTTGGAGGTTGCGGCAGCTGCGGTAGGCCCTTCTGCTGCACTACATTCATCAAAGAATTTGAGCCAACCACAATTACAATGGCGAAGGAGCAAGGGATCTCTCTGGACCCAGATAAGGTTTGTGGTCCATGTGGAAGAATTCTATGCTGCATAAGATACGAATACCAGACATACGTGGAAATGAGTGAGAAGTTGCCGCCGCAGGGGTCCAGAGTAACAACTGGAAAAGTAAACGGAAAGGTTATTGCCCTCAATCCACTCCGGCAGAGGGTAACCCTTGACCTTGGAGATGGACATAAAATTGACGTTCCGATAGCTAATCTTAAGATGAAGTCAGATTAGCCCCGTTAGAGATAGGTCGCACTTGGTCCGTCTCAGGCGGATCAGACGCCTGCCTGCCCCGTAGCTCGCCATATGCGATGGTATGGGGTGGCGTCTTATCTCTAACGGAGTTAGGATATGTTGCCTTTACAGTGATGCTAATCCCCCCACGTGGGTGAAATTCCCCGCTTACTTCTGCTCTGCGCGGCGAGCATGCTTTAATGATGGCATCAAGGATTTTATTCACAGCGTCTTCATTAAAAATCCCGATATTGCGAAAAGAAAAAAGGTAAAGCTTAAGGGATTTTGCCTCAAGACATTTCTTATCAGGGATGTATCTTATCGTTATTGTGCCGAAGTCTGGCTGGGCGGTCTTAGGACAGATAGAGGTGAACTCAGGGCAGTAAAATGTTATCCAGTAGTCCCGCTTTGAGTACTTATTTGCAAATGTTTCCAGAGGCGCCTCATCCGGTGAAGAAGGATACTCTCTTATTTTTTTGCCTAAAAGAGTCAGTTTATTCATAACACCTCATCCAATAGTCACCAATCACCAGTGCACCAGAACACCAGAGCACCAGCCACCAGAGCACCAGTTTACAAGTTTATAAGTTGACAAGTGTCCATACTCTCTACTCTCTACTCTCTACTCTCTACTCTCTACTCTCTACTCTCTACTCTATGCCACTTTTCAGGCAAGTGATTGGGTCAGAAATACCTGCTTCCCTGAATCCCTTGTAGCGTAGACGGCAGCTATCACAACAACCGCAGGCGCTTCCATCTACACGAGGGTCGTAACAACTCCAGGTAAGGGAATAATCAACTCCGAGAGACAGCCCCTTTTTGATAATCTCTCCACGGGAAAGATTGATAAGTGGAGAGTGAATTCTAATTTTTCTTCCCCCTACTCCCATTTTTGTTCCGAGATTTGCAGTTTTTTCAAATGATTCAATAAATTCCGGTCGGCAATCTGGATAGCCACTGTAATCAACAGCATTCACCCCGATGAAAATTTCACCTGTTCCAAGTGTTTCTGCCCATGCTACAGCACAGGAGAGAAAAATAATGTTGCGGGCAGGAACATAGGTTAACGGAATCCCTTCTTTCATCTCCTGCGGAGAGCGGTTATGAGGAATTGCCAGCTCTTTATCCGTTAGTGAGGAGCCGCCAATTGTCTCCAAGCCAAGTCTTAGTACTTTGTGCTCTCTAACACCTATCTGATGGGAAATTTTTTCTGCCGCTATTATTTCGCACAGATGTCTTTGCCCGTAATTAAAGGTCATCGCATAAAGCTCAAACCCTTCATTTTTAGCTATAGCAAGGGTAGTCGCTGAATCAAGCCCTCCACTTAAAAGAACAACTGCTTTCTTACTCATCATTTTCTAATTATACTACAAATAGGTAATAATGCAAGCTGTCGAGTAACCAGAGCACCAGTCACCAGTGCACCAGTGCACTGATAAATTAAATATCAAAATTTAAATATCAAAATTACATATAAAAATGCAAATTTATTTTCCCTCTTTCTTAAATTCAATTTTAATTTTTGCTTTGTCATTTTGCACTTTGATTTTTGATTTTTGCATTTGAATCCTTGACCCCTTGAACCCTTTTCTCATTTGTTTCCCTGTAAACTCTAATCCTAAATCGAAAATTTCAAAAACTCCTATGCTACAAAAAAGATTCCTGTTTTTATCTACGCGGTGTATAATAATTACTATGAAACACGGATTAAAAAAAGAGCTCACATTATTAGATGTCTTCTGCGTAGCGGGAGGCACAATGATAAGTGCAGAGCTATTTATCCTGCCAGGATTAGCTTTTGCTCAGGCAGG
>CAZVBB010000092.1:0-4353 GCA_964625285.1 uncultured bacterium
GCTTCTTAAATGAACTTATTTACCTCTTTGTGAGCAAAGAATTTCTTCCTGCCAAATTCAAGATTGTAGAAATGGATAGACAATGCCTTTCAGTTGAGGTATCAGGTGAGAGGTTTAACCCGAAGCGCCACAAATTAAAAACCGAGATTAAAGCAGCTACTTATCATAATCTGAAGATAGAAAAAAATACAGCAGGCTATCAGACTGAAATAATATTTGATGTTTAAGATTTCTGAAAAACCCAGAAATCTCCGATTACACAGATTCTAAGAAGATTACACAGATTAATCAGAGTGTAAAAGGGGACGGTTCTATTTTCTTGTGTAAAAAAGATGCTATTATAAATG
This sequence comes from uncultured bacterium, assembly GCA_964625285.1. Classification (GTDB taxonomy): domain Bacteria; phylum NPL-UPA2; class NPL-UPA2; order NPL-UPA2; family NPL-UPA2; genus NPL-UPA2. The sequence goes on from CAZVBB010000092.1 coordinate 348, forward strand.
TAGAGAAATCAGGAGTCAGAATCCAGAATCCAGAATCCAGAATAGAGAAATAATAGAATTAATGCTTAAAAAGAAGAGAGCGGGACGCAGGAAGAAGGAGAAACAGGTATTGTGTCCCCCGATTTAAAAAGCTAGCGCTTTTCGGCAGGTGAGCTTGGGCGTTCGGCCCATAGGATAGGAGAGGGACAATGGAACTTATTCTCGGATCAATTCTTGGAGGAATTCTTGGAGCAATTCCTGGAGCAATTCTTGGAGCAATTGCAACGTGGTTCATTAGCCGTCACTTCCATAAGGAACAAATAGCATTGTTTAACAAGCTGCCAGCAGACATGCGCACGGTAATCCTACAGAATCCTAGCAATGTAATTCGACCTGAAGAACTGCTGAAAATCCTTGAGGAGTTGAAGAGCGCCCCGGTTGATACCAGAAGGCTCACAGGCACAATTGATGGGGGCACGTGGTGATAAGGCTGAACAAACCTGATGCTATGGACGTTTATCCTTCGCGCCGCAGATCAGTGGTTAGGAAATTTGAGATAGACACCTATTTTTATTGCACCAAAGGTGCTCATCGCTTGTTCAAAAGGAATGAGATTAGAACGATGATTGACGTTTTAAGAGCTCTACTGAAATGAAGCCAGAGGCTCATCGTCCTCTGGACGAGATGTGCCCACTACTAAGACACCCTTTCAGAACATCTTGACTGAAAAAGGAAGTTTCTCAGAAAGTGCACTACTCTAACATAACCCTTCTTTAGAATTATTTCCTTGCACAAGCACTCCAAATAACTTAAAATTATCCTGTGAAATAGCCTTAAAACGCTTGTTTTTTGGAAATTTTATAAAAAATAAGTATTGCTCCCAGAATTCATATCTAGAATTAATACTTAAAAAGAAGAAAGCGTTACAAAAGTGCTGCCCTTGAAAAATCTGTGTAATCTTTTCTAAAATCTGTGTAATCACAGGCTGGAACGTATTTTGTGACAGCCTGTTAAAAAGAAGAGAGCGGGGTGCAGGAAAAAAGAGAAATAGGTATTGTGTCCCCCGTTTACCATTTAGAAATTAAGGGGGAGGCAGGCACCAGTAGTGGTGATAGGAGAAGTAACATGCAATCAACAAAACACGTAAAAAATATAATCCGCATGAACAGCTCAAAACACATTGCGCTCGTTGCCCATGACAACATGAAGAGGGCTCTTATGGAGTGGGCATTATTTAATAGGGATATACTCGCCGGTCATGCATTGTATGCAACAGGTAAGACCGGAGCTCTCCTTACAGATGCTTTATCCTTGCCGGTGCATTGTTTTAAGAGCGGTCCATTGGGAGGCGATCAGCAAATAGGCGCAAGAATATCGGAGGGAGATATTGATATAGTTATTTTCTTCTGGGACCCTCTTGAACCGCATCCGCACGATGTCGATGTGAAGGCGCTTCTCAGGATTGCTGTTGTGTATAACATCCCTATAGCCTGCAATCGTGCAACAGCAGACTTCATCATATCTTCCCATCTTATAAATGGGCCCTATGAACGCATGATCGATGATATGAACGTATGATTGATGATTTTGGATCAATGTAGAGGCAAAGAGTGACACTTCTCGAGGGGCAATACTGAAAATGCCAAACTCCGGGGATACAATACTTAATTATTGATTTTTTGCAAGAGCCCTGCCAAAATGAAGCCAGAGGCTCATTGTCCTCTGGACTAAAGGTTGAAGCACTGATAACTAGTGCTCTGGTGACTTGTGCACTGGTGTGCTTGACTCTTTGAATCCTTTTCTCATTTCCCCTTTCCCACCCACCACCTGCTAATTATAAAATACTTGATAAGAATTATACTTAGTGATAACATTTCCTATAATCTAAGATCTAAGATCTAACACCTAAATTACAAGGAGGGTTAAAAATGGAAAAGTTCAGTCCTGTAGGGGAGAAAGATATAACTCGTGCTATAGTCGCTGGGTTTGCTAAGGAGTTTGAGGACTATGTAGAAAGCGATTGTATTATTGTTGGTGGCGGTCCTAGCGGGTTAATGGCCGGTCGCAACTTAGCTAAAGCAGGGAAGAAAGTTTTTATAATCGAACGAAATAACTATCTCGGCGGTGGGTTCTGGATCGGGGGTTACTTGATGAATAAGGTAACCGTGAGGCATCCCGGAGAGAGAGTTTTAGATGAGCTTGGCATCCCGTATAAAGAGGCTAGTAAAGGTTTACTCGTTGCTGATGGACCTCATGCCTGCTCAAAACTTATTGCTTCAGCCTGTGATAGTGGCGTTAAATTTGCCAATATGACAATTTTTGAGGATCTGGTCTTAAAAGAAGATGGGCGCGTGTTTGGCGTGGTAATTAACTGGACGCCGGTTACAGCATTGCCACGAGAGATAACCTGTGTTGACCCTGTAGCCATCGAATCTACAATAGTAGTGGATGCTACTGGGCATGATGCCCGAGTAGTAAAAAAACTAGAAGAAAGAGGACTGATTAAAACTAAAGGCTTTGGTGCCATGTGGGTAGAAAGATCAGAAGACCTTATTATTGAGCACACTGGAGAGGTTCACCCCGGCCTAATTGTCACCGGCATGGCAGTATCAACAACCTACGGATTGCCCAGGATGGGTCCAACATTCGGGGCGATGCTTCTATCGGGGGAGAAGGCAGCTGAAATTGCCTTGGAGAAACTAATATAGAGTTCAAAAATGGAGATTGTTCTCTATGACGAGGGCGCTGCCCAAGAACTAAATATTGAGGAGATTGCTCAATATTTAGCCCAGAAAATAGGGAAGGTTAAAATTGAGGTAAGAGGAAATCCCTTTGTTTTTAATTTCTCCCAGGATAAGATTTCAGATTATGCCAGAAAAATTGCCGGCATTAAGATTCAAGATGTAAGCCAAAAGATACTGTCGGGACAAGAACCTCTCTATGGTGAGCTCCAGTATGAAAAAAGGAGAATTTTAGGAAAAACAAGGTCTTTTGGAATCCTATACGATGGATTTCAACTACAAAGGGTCTTTTCCGAGCTTATACCAAGAGGGGAGAGTAGTATTGGGTTTATTCACATCTTCTTCACCAATCGTCTGCTTGCTACCTGGGATGAGAGTAATAAAAGATACCACGCCAGGACAAGTGTGTATGGTTTTCCTTCCATTATCTCAACCACAGGGCTCGTAGAGGCGCCGGCAAAACCAAGGGAGTATTATCTTCTTAAGCAACAATATGAGAGATTGGGGAAAGACCTAACGGAACTTAAAGACAGATTCAGGGAAAGTGTTATTGATTATGAAGATAAGCGGATGACAGAGGTCATGAAGGGATATGTAATGCAAGCGGTTTTCTATTCTCTAATCGGTGACCCCTTTTGTGAAGATAAAGGTTGCCGGCTGTATAACGCCCATTGGCAAGAGGAGCTTATCTTTGCACAGCTTGAGAGTGGATATGAGTTTTGTGAGCGCCATACTAAAATCTTAGAAAGTTTGCGCAAAAAGTGAAGGCAGTATTTAGGAGATAGCGGTGGAGAAAACAATCTTCAGTGTAGGTGGCATGACCTGTGCCTCCTGTGCCGTCAATGTTGAAAAAGCCCTGGCCAAGGTGCCAGGGGTAAGTTCAGCCAATGTTAACTTAGCCAGCGAGAAGGCGACTGTGAACTACTTGAGGGGTGAAGCCAATATGGCTGACTTCAGGCGGGCGGTGGAATCGGCTGGTTATTCGGTAGTCAGTGAGAGAGAATACGAGAAGGTCGATGAAGACATAATAAAAGTCCAAAAGGCGAGACGACGACTCCTCTCTGCCGTAATCCCCGCCACAGTGATAATGACCCTAATGATACTCGATTTCATTGGTGTGCATATCCCTGGACACAACGTTATAACCGCTCTCCTGGGCTTTCCGATAGTATTTCTTTCCGGTTGGCTGACTCATCGCTCCTCATGGCGGGCGATTCGCCATGGCCGCGCTAATATGGATGTCCTCATCTCCCTGGGTTCGGTTCCGCCTTATTTAATGGGCCTGG
>CAZVBB010000093.1:0-4349 GCA_964625285.1 uncultured bacterium
TATTTCGCCTCTGTCAGCAAAACTAAAATATGTGTTATCGCCAATGATAATGTGATCGATAACCTTTATCTGCATAACATTACTCGCCTGGCATAATTCTCTGGTAAATTCCCTGTCTTCCTTGCTTGGCGTACAATCCCCTGTTGGATGATTATGAACGCAAGCTAAAGCAGACGCAAAATTCTGCAATGCTTTGGACATAATTTCCCTTACTATAGGATTTGCCTGATTTACTGTTCCCTCTGCTAATTCAATGGTTTCAATAATTTGATTTCGGTTATTCAGAAGTAAAATCTTAAATACTTCTTTTTTAAGATCTCGCATTCGTCCCATAAACAAATTGGCAATGTCCTTTGAGCTTTTAACCTTTCCTTTAGGTTGTGTGTTCTCTGTCGAAAATCTTCTGCCAATTTCAATAGCTGCTCTAATCTGAGCAATTTTGGCTTGTCCTAAACCCTTAAATTCTTTCCAGTCTCTTATGTCTGTATGGCTCATATTACGGAGAGTTTTAAACTTAGAGAGTATCTTTCTGGATAAATCAACAGCACTTTGGCCTTTTACACCACTGCGTAGAAGTATAGCTAAAAGCTCAGTATTGCTTAAAGTATGTTCACCTGACTTAAAAAGCTTTTCTCTTGGCCTATCATCTTCTGGCCAAGTAGCTATGCCCACTTTATATTTTTTCTTTCTTTTCATTTTTTAATAATTCACTGAATATTAGTCATACTTTAATAAAATTTTCCAAGCCCTCTTTTCTGAATTCCTCTTCATAAAATTTAGTTACTATAACCAAATTCTTTTAGGAGAAAAATAACATGTTTCCTATACTCTTCAATTAAGCTGTCATTAATTGTTATCTTTCTATATTTCCCGACCAATGTAAACATAACAATATCTTTAAAGTTACTTTCCTTCTCATCTAATTCCCAATGAGCCATTATATTTCTCATTTTTTGGACAAACCTTAAAGATTTTTTAATTCTAGTATAACCTTTTAATTTTTTAAAATACGGGATTGTCTCATAAAGACTAATTTTTTTATCGAAATTTAAAAGTGGCGTATTAATAACATTCCAAAAAAGAATTGTTGCTTTATTGTTAGTTTTAGGAAAAAAATAAGTTCTCAACTTATAGCCAAGAATAAAGTCAATTCTTGAAGCCGACGAAATGATTTCTCCTCTAATTGAATCTAATTTTTTTCTACTTTTTGTTATTTTCATCACCCAATATTACCTCTCTTTTTTATATCCTGGTTAATTCATACCTGATAGGAATGCCACGATAAAGGTCACGCACAAGAGATAAAACAGTTGCCATCCTCTGGTAGAATCGCTCTTGAGTTGGTGCGATCACCAATAAATCCACGTCGCTATCTTCCCCTGCCTCACCTCTTGCATAAGAGCCGTAGAGGATGACCTTTTCGGCACGATATTCTTTCTTTAACCGTTCGCTTATCCTTCGCAGTCGTTCAGAAATTTCCTGGTTCATAGCTTCACCTTCCTAATTTGGCCGTAATTCAAGAGACATCTTAATTACCTTAAAATAGAGCCGTTGTCCCCTATTATCCTTGAAAAATTAGAACCGTCCCCTTTTTGCTTCTTTTCTTTATGTTTCATAAAAACCAGACAAAATCTTTTTAAAGTCAGATTTCATTAACCGAATAACATTAATATGACGGATTATTTTTTGTAGAAATGGCGATATCTCTTTGATTCTTTTACGCCTTTTTTTATCAAATTTTTCATGAAAGGTAAAAATGACATCTTGTTTCGCACGTGTCATACCAACATAGAGAACGCGCAACTCTTCTTTAATATTCCTACCAGGCGAAGGGAAAAAGTTGTCATTTAACCACATGATAAAAACAAACTCTGCCTCAAGGCCTTTTGCTGAATATAGTGTGGTGATAAGAACTTTGTCTTCCTCTGAGATATCTTCTGATGCTTCTGTCTCTGAGTCGATAAGCCCAAATTTTTCATGAATACATTTAATAATTGAGTCAAGCGTGTTTGGCTTCTCGGTTACCTCGTTGATAGTAATACCCACTTCATCAAAAATTGACTCTTCAATATGCAAATTCGGAAAAACTAATAATTTTGCTCTGAATTCTTCCAAATTGTCCGCACAGCTATCCAATTCCTGTAATTTATTAAAAAGTTCTTCAAAATTTTTCTCTGATAGTTCTGAACAATAGTCAAAAAGAGATTGATCGATCCTCATAGCTTCTTTCCTTATACCTTCGATCTTCCCATCATCGAGCCTCATGACATTTAACCACTGACGTAGTGCAAGACTGTCATTGGAATGTAGTATGCGAAGTAGTAACAGCAATCTCCAGTGGTCATCGGGGATGGTCGCTTTTTCTTTTTTCTTCGTCGGTATTCCGAAATCATTCTCAAGAGACTCGGCAGCTTTATTAACAAAGCTTGATGTTGGGCAAAGCACCATAAAATCTGCGAATGTCAATGGCTGGCCTTTTCGATTAAGTTTATTTGATTTTATCTTGTCAATTAAATGCGCCACCACATCAATCTGAAGATCGCTTGTTGTGCATTGGAATGTATTTATACGTCTTCCATCTTCTTCAGGAATATAGACTTCACCTCCTAAATAATCTTCACCTGAAATTAAAGATTGAGAGGCTTTTAGTATACTTGTAGGCAGTCTATGCGATTTAGGAAACCTGATATGTTTCCATTCTTCAGAATTCCATAGTTCTCTTATACCCGCATAATGCGCATGCCTAAAACCATATATGCTCTGTGCGTCATCGCCAACTACCACTATCTGGCTACCAGCGGTAGAACTTATTTTCTTTACTAACTCCTGATCCTTTGGGTTTAAATCCTGATACTCATCTACCTGTAAAAAGACTTTTGGGAAATCGACACTATCTTTCGACAAGATAATACAAGCATTTTGCACAATTCCTTCCATGTCAAAAGTATTGTAAAATTTCAGTAAAAAATCGTAATACTTTAATATTTCTTGTCTCTGATCAGCTGGTACTGGGCTATCTGAAGGAAAATAATTAGCGCACCGATAACAGGCTAAATCCTTATGAAGACGATCTGCGTCAATTTCAATATCAAGGTCATTGCATAATTCGGATAGTAGCAACTTGTTTTCATTTTTATCGGTTATCAATATTGAAAAAGTATTCTGTCTCCCAATTTCCTGCGCATATTTGTGAACAATACTTTTTGCATAGGTATGAAGCGTGCTAATCCTTGGAAACTCAAAGGTTGCCTCCTCCAAGGCTTCTTTCCCTACCTCCGATTTTACTTTCTTATCCGTATCCCTACGACTTGTCCTGGTAAAAGTTATAAAAGAAACCTCTCGATTAGGGTTCTCTTTGAGCAGTTTTATCATCCTTGCCACTATAGTACTTGTCTTGCCTGTGCCTGGAGCTGCAACAACAATTAATGGTTTTCCTGTATGGTTAATGACACGTTCTTGTTCATCGTTCGGGAAACTCATAAAAGCCTCTATTATTTATGCTACTAAAAAGGGAATCCATCGCCCTTGCCAATACTCGTGTCTAAATTAAACGGCTGCATAATACGGTGAAGGTACCGTAGGATAAGCTCGGTAAATATGATAATACACAGCTTTTGCGATTTTAGCGACATCTTTTTGCGAATAATATTCAACAGGTAACCCCGTTTTATCATCCCATAGGAAATTCTTGATTAAAACACTTACCTCATCCCTTGTAGGCTCTTTATCTTGCCAGCGGTATAAATTCTTCAACTTTTCCTTCAACATTACCAGTAACTCCTTGGCCACCTTCTTAATCTTTTGAATTTCTTTCGCGGATAAATCCGGCTTAGATAAAAGATCATAAATAGCCAGTGTTTCCTCATCCATCCCTTCACGCATTGCGCGGTTTTCTTCCTCGTCTAACCCTTGCACGAATTTCAGCAAAGCTTCAAATGTTTCCTCTATGTTTTGCCTATCTTTTTCTTTATTATACTCCGCGATTATTCTTTCGTAGTGCTCCTGAAAATTTGTCCTAAGCGGGTTCTTTTGAACAAGCTGCTGAAGTTTCTTTTCTATCACGGTCTTGAGGTTTTGTACGGTTGTGTTTTTCTTTTTTGTAGTATTGAATTCTGCTCGCAATCTGTTAAAATCAATCTTACTAATATCGTACGGCTTGGTTGAATCTTTTGCTTTATCAGGCTCAACAACAATCGATTCATCGACTACTTCATGTAATTGTTTAATGATATCGCTAATATCAGCCACATCCCGATCTTCTTGCAAGCTTTTGTATATAATGTTAATTGCATTATAATGATTGCGGCAATCATTAACGGTCGGGATTGTCAAGCATGCCTTAAATTTAA
>CAZVBB010000094.1:0-4316 GCA_964625285.1 uncultured bacterium
AAGAACTTTTCATCCCCGTCCAAAGGGCGGGGCATTCAAGTTCAATTTTCGTAAACCTTCGGATTAATTGAGATACATTCGGACATGAGATCACCTCCTGAATTCCGGTATGCAACACGAGGGTAGCCTCACCTCTTCGCGTACGCATATGTGGTCTGATTTGCTCTGAGCTATCAGGTGGTGAGAAGTATGACCGCAAGAAGGCTTCCTATTAAGAGGACATAGGCTTCCCGCAATCCGTGAATCATTCGTTGAAGATGGAGTTAATCAGATTTCAAGTCCGAAGAGGTCTACGTCTCCTGGATCAAGCGTTATATCTTGTTCCACAATCAACAGCACTCGCGTGAAATGGACATCCCCGAAGTCGAGGCCTTTATCACACATCTGGCTGCTTTATCACACATCTGGCTGTCGGTCAAAGCGTTACTGATTTTCAAAACCCCGTTTCTCTCGCCGTGTTATGCTCTGTGCCGTGCCTATACTTAAGCCTTCACCTTGCCGCAATTCCTGATCCGAAACGTTTGTAAGTCTTCTCTCGGTGCCGTGAAAAATGTATCATTCATACCGAAAATTTCATCCCTCATCGAAATCTTGTTTTTCGGTTACCTTTTTTAGAACATCTATAAACTTCATATGTGCTATTTTTGCTCGCTCAATTAAATCGCTCCAAGTCGTAAAAAGGACCCATCCCTTGTCGCTGTAAGCCTTGTTTATGTTTCCTGCCCTGGGATGCAACTCTGCCGCAATGAGATTGCTAACGACATGACCATATTTAATTCCTTCTGCATCTGATATCTCCTCGAATCTATCTAGCACGTATTTTCGATACTCATCCGCCTTAAGAAAATCTTTTTCAACCGCTACATGCCCCCCGCGTTTAATTTCTACGATGTGCAAAGTTCCACCCACTGCGACGCAAAAGAAATCGGCCCTATCTAAGTCTCCTTCTTGTCCGGTTGGTTCAAGACCAAACTTCTTTTTAATCCAGGTAGATATGCGTCCTTCCGGGCTGTTCAATATCCAAGTTGGATGAATAAGCCACGGATTTCTTTCCAGATGTTTGGAAATCACGCCTCTCTCCTCGGCATCGCTCAGATGCATTTGTTCCAGCGTTTCAATCGCCGCAAGATTGCTTTCAATTATCTGCAAAAGCGTTACGGCCGTACGGATTTCCATTTTAGAAAGCAATTCGTCGAGTTGTGCAAGGTCATTAACGTCGGTTTTCCTAAGTTTAATCAAGATATTTCTTAGGGTGGCGTTTTCTAGGGCATCAAGGAACCAGGAAACGATGCTCTCAAATTCCTCGGGCTCCATTTCGATTGTCTTAAACTTCTCGTAAAACCGAGTCGCAACTTGCTTATAAGCAGGTGCCAATGTTTCAATGCGCTTCCGAATTTCAGGACTTAACTCCAAAATTTGTCTTTCTCTCAATTCCGCGCGTTTTTTTGCCCACTCGACTAAATATTTTTTTATAAGATTCTGACCCCAAGTTTGGAATGCGCTCCCTTGAGGACTTTCCCAAGCAATTGCGCCACGATGCGTGGCTATCAAATCAAGACCGCCAATTCCCACATCCAGCCACTCGGCTTTCACCATACCTACCATGTAACGTAGACCATGTTGACCAGTAACTCCTCCACTGATGTCAAAAAACGTCGCTTCCTGTGAGACTTTGCTTCTCGTGTATATGAAAATTCCGGATTGTTCCCCTTCGCTCTGTTTCCTGGGATTTTTAGTAAAACCAATCCAGTATTGAACGGGTCCGCATCCTTCAACCTCTGCGTCTGCCCAGCGTTCCTCTGGCCACCGCCACTGAAGCGGGATATGTTCTTCTCTAAGTTCTTGACCATTAACTCTAACTAGAAATCCTGGGCTAATTAATAAAAATCGTTTAGCCATGCTCCAGTGAAACCTTTCCTCGCTCTGAGCTCGTCGTTGATGTAATTGACGTAAAGTCACCGTCGTCCCAGTTTTTTTTCGTCCTCCCACGGGGGCTTTGCTCATGGGGCCCGCATAAATTATGTCAACTGGAGCTGGAGCCTTTTCTACTTTCTTTAATTCTTCGAGCGACAACCTAAACCAAATAAGAACTCTTTCACCAAGGTCCAGATACGAATCCTCATGGACAGTTTGCACCTCGACCACATCAGCAATTCCGAAGCCAGCAAGTTTGCCTATCCCCTTTCTTCCTTGCAATAGCCGTCCTCCTATAGAACGATCGGTTTTTTCTGCCTCCCGTCTGTCCCTGCCAACATCTAGATATGAATCTCGTACCATTTCCCAGGTCATCCCTCGACCGTCGTCTTCAACTTCGATTACGTGATCTTCGTTGCTAGAATCCCATGCTGAACCTAAAGGTACGCGAACATCGACCTCTCTTGCGTCTGCATCCCAAGAATTTGAAACGAGTTCGGCAATGGCAGGAACTGGTCGTCCGGCATACATCTGAACTCCAAGATGTTTTACAATGTTGCCAGCAAAAGATAGAACGAGTTCCTCGGGTTTACGACCAGGCAAAAGAACATTCGATTTGGATTCTAACATGGTAAACGCCTAATATTCCGCTCGGCAAATTCTCCATTTACCGAGGTGGTTTGTTGCGATGCATTTAAACATTCATTAGCGACTTTTTGAGAGAACTTAGGTGGCAACGCATTACCTACCAAATCACATGCAGTATCCATAAATTCGGTATCAAACTTATAACGTTTGGGAAAAGTTTGGATTAATGCCGCCTCTCTTATGGATATCGTCCGCAGTTCGTCTGGATGTCCAAACTTACCCATGGAAGGCGTGGTGCAACCACTCGTAATGGTTGGCGGAGTTTGTTCCCAACTAAGCCTTCCATAAACGTTTTGAAATCCTTCATTACTCTTTATGTGACATTTTGGTCGTAATTCCGTTGGTAACGAACTTCTGCCACTTCCTGGTTTTAATGCCTTTAGTCTTTCAATGCTTATTTCTTTTAAGTCTCTGACCACATGCCAATTAAACTTTTGAGGACCGCCTCGTTTTCGTGCTTCCGAGAGCTTAATAGGTTCTCCAATGTTCTTTATTATGTCTGCAAGGGTTAGCCACGGCTTTAATTTATTTTTTTCGTCCCCCTTGTAGCAATGAGTTCGTTTGGGTAGTGGTATGTGAAATCCTTTGCCAGCAAGCAATACGAACCTTCTGCGCGATTGCGGCACGCCGTAGTCCGCCAACTGTAAAACGCCTTTGTTTACCGAATAACCAAGAGATTCCAACCTTCCCACAAACTTGTCCAATGTGAATTTTCCCCGAGTTGCAAGTCCCGGAACGTTTTCCATCATGACCATTTTTGGCGCAATTTCTTCAATTACCCTCGCCATTTCAAGCACTAAGTCGTTCCTTGGGTCTTTCTTGCGATACTTGTCAGTAAGTTTTGAGAATCCCTGACATGGCGGACAACCAGAAACGAGGTCGATCTCTTTTAAACCCGTTAATTCAAAAATTTCTTTTCCAGTGACTTCTCGGACGTCTTTTATTAACAGTTTCGTCGTTGGGTGATTGGTTTTGTAAGTTGTTGCTATTTCAGGATTGAGTTCGACGCTAGCGACGACATTAAACCCGGCTCGTTTCAGACCAAGCGTCAACCCCCCGGCACCGCAGAACAAATCTATGGCAGTTAATGCGTTATCTAGTCGATTCATTGATTATCCTCCTTAGTCTATTCTTCACTTTATCAGGTCGTTTTAATATGTCGGTATCCCAAAAACGCTGTACAGACCATCCACTTTTGCGCAAAGCGCGATTATTCCGCTCGTCTCTCTTTCTATTTTCGGTGAGTTTTTCTCTCCAGAATTCCCGATTCTTTTTAAAAGCTTTTCCAGTAATTTCCTTTTCTCTTCTTCCATGCCAAAACGAACTGTCGCAAAAGATTAAAACGTTAGTGTCACGGATTCTAAAATCTGGGTGCCCTTGAAGATTGGGTTGCTTTTGATACCTTGTGTCAAGACTCCTTAGTATGCTTTCCATGCTTTTTTCCAAACTGGTTCCAAGACTCTTAACTTTCTTCATCCTTTCTGATACTTCTTTTGAAGGTTTTTTAAAGCATCGCTCCATTTTTGATCACATTCCTTACTGGACACGGTATTGCGTATAATGTTCTGGCGGATATCTGAAGTTGGCGAACGAAGTGAGCCGTATATGCTATGTTGAGACTGTCGGAAAAGTCATTGTTCTGAGGCTCCATTCTCTTCCCGCATATATTAACCCCCGAATATTTTATTGATTCTCGCCTTCCACTCATCTTCAAAAATTACCTGAAACTCAATCCTTTTCTCAGCGAATTCTAA
>CAZVBB010000095.1:0-4297 GCA_964625285.1 uncultured bacterium
CTTTAAAGCGTGTTCCTGAGTATGAAGAGGCAGCTCGCCATAATGCTGGTCCTCGTATTTTTGTGGGAGACAAAAATAAAAGAGCCGGGAAGATCGCTCCCCTGGAGATAACCGGGGGGACATCGGGCTCTCAGGAGATGTATGAGAAGCTTTCTCAGGCCGGGATAGGCACAATCATCGGTATGCATATGGGAGAAGCGCATAAAAAGGAAGCTGAAAAGCATCATATCAATGTTGTCATTGCCGGTCATATGGCATCTGACTCCATAGGAGTAAATTTACTTCTGAATGAGATAGAGAAAAAAGGAAAGAGCAGGCAGTCTCATATTGAAATTATTCCTTGTTCAGGTTTAATCAGAATAAATTAAAGAGATTTCTGAAAAAGTCCGAAATCTCTGATTACACAGACGCCGTTGCGAACGAACAAAGTGAGTGAGCAATCTAATTGAGATTCCTCGCGGAGTTTACCCTGAGCAAGATTCTTCCACGTTCGCTATCGCTCAGTGTCAGAATGACACGAAGCGAAGGGCTCGGAATGACCCGAAGGGTCAGTCCCTCGCTTACGCTCGGGACAAGCCTCGCAACGACGTCGGCGTAATCAGAGGTCTCTGGGTATTTTTTCAGAGACCTCATTAAATTAATTTTTCTTCCCTACCTATATAGTATGCATCACCAAAAAAGGATAGAGAAAATTCGTGCTCAGCTTGCCAGGAACTCTCTGGATGCCATCCTTATCATTAATAGAGAAAATGGGCGCTACCTCAGTGGCTTTACCGGATCAGATGGCAAGTTACTAATCACCTTAAAAAAAGTTTTCCTGTTTGTTGATTCCCGCTACTATCTCCAGGCAGAAAAAGAAGTAGCCGGACTTGCTATCGTTAGCTTGACTTCAAACTTTATCAGTGCTTTTAGCAAGGTCAGTAAAGAAGAAAAAATCAAAAATTTGGGATTTGAAAGTAACGAAATCACCTTTCAAGGATATCAAAAACTAAAACAAAACCTCACAGAAGCTACTCTGATTCCTACCACTGACCTGACGGAAAGTTTGCGCAGCATCAAGGACAATGAAGAGATAGAGCTTATCAGCCAGGCTCAGAGAATTGCAGATCGGGCATTCAGCCACATTGTCGGATATATAAGAGAGTCTCTTAGTGAGAAAGAAATTGCCTGGGAGTTGGAAAGCTGGATGAGAATAAATGGAGCAGAGGCTGTTTCTTTTATGCCAATTGTGGCGTCAGGGACGAACGCTGCAGAACCTCACCACCGCAGCTCAGACAAAAGAATTAAGAAAGGAGAGATGATTATCCTCGACTTTGGAGCAGTAGTAGCTGACTACTCAAGTGATATGACTCGTACTGTTTTTCTAGGGGAACCAACGGCAAAACAGAAGAAAATTTATGGAATAGTTCTCTCCTCTCAACAGACAGCACTAAAAAAACTCAAAGCAGGTGTTACTACAAGAGAAATAGACGGCGTCGCCAGGGCGGTGATTAAAAACGAAAGTTTTGGAAAATTCTTTCAGCATAATCTCGGGCATGGAGTAGGGCTTATAGTTCATGAGGAGCCCACTCTCGGTCCCACAAGCGATGGCTTCCTTGCCGAAGGTATGATTTGCACTATTGAACCCGGTATTTATGTTCCAGGATGGGGCGGCGTCCGCATTGAAGACCTCTTACTAATCAAGAAAGATGGCGCTGAGCTACTTACCCACTCGCCACAAGAGATAGAAAGAATGATAATTTAAAGAGGTCTCTAAAAAAAATAATCAGAGACCTCTGATTACACCGATTACAGGAAGATTACACCGATTGTCTCGACAATAAAAAATCTGTGTAATCCATATTTTATCTGTGTAATCAGAGATTTCTGACTTTTTCAGAAATCTCTTAAAAGACAAAGTTCGTTCCTAGCTTGAGAGATGTCCCATCAAGAAAACCTAATTCAATATTGATATCGGCAAGGTCCCCCCTCGGGATATTGGCGCCGAGAAGAATCCCAATGTTATCAGCAGCATTCCACTCTGTTGGTGTTGCAGCACCATGTCCTGTCCAGCTGAGTGTCGCATCAGAATATCTTAATCCCACATAGGGAGCAAACATACCCATATCAAAGCCGGCAGAGACAGATAAGTTCCACCCTGCTATCCTAATGTCACCACCACTATGCTCTCTCATTGGGTAAGCGTCACCTGTCAGGATGGTATAATCAAAGCCAATTCCTACCTCTAATGCCTCACCGATACCTTCGAGGATACCCAGACCGGGTAGGCCGAGGCCAGGCATAGAATACTTTATGCCAATTCCATAGGCAGAGTCGAGGAGCCCATTCGCAACTAATATATCAATATCAGACTTTCCATACTTAAAGAATACATCCAGCCCTTCCATCACCTCAAAGGTTGGCTTGAGAAAGAAAACAGTGACCGTGCTAACTTCTGGCGAGGCACCTGCCCTTTTCCAGTCACGATTTGATATATGTTTCGCTTCTACTCCTATTTTAATAGGGTCTTCAAGGCCAGGAAGGCGAATAATAGCATGCGCGGCAGGGGAAAGCGCTATCATCAATAACCAAATAACAACTGTTTTTTTCATTTTACTTCTCCACGAAAAAGTCACCAGAGCACCAGTTTACAAGTTTACAGGTCCACAAGTTAACAAGTTGACAAGTTCACCGTTCTGGGTTTTTCTTAACCTCTTAACCTCTGAACTTTTGAACCTTTGAACTTTTGAACCTCCGAACCTATGCCCTATGCCCTCTGCTCTCTGCCTTCCTTCTTCAGCCTGCCTTTACACGCCTGGGAGGATTTGAACCTCCGACCTCTGGCTCCGGAGGCCATCGCTCTGTCCAGACTGAGCTACAGGCGCAAAAGAAAAGGCAGGAAATTCTTCCTGCCTTTTCTTTACCCTGTTGGAAGTTAAAGACTTCTAACAGGGTTTATAGAAACTCTTACTCGAGGGAACTAAAAGACAAAGCTTGCCCCTATCTTGAAAGAAGTTTCATCAAGGAGGCCTACCTCAAAGTTGATGTTAGCGAAGTCCATCGGAATGTCAGCGCCGAGGAAGATACCAAACCTACGATCAGCATCGTACTTTCTCCTTGCTACCTCAAGTTTCATATCAGAGTATCTTAGACCCATATAAGGGACTGCCATACCCATATCCTCGCTGGCAAAAAGAGATAACTTCCACCCTTTTTTATCAATGGGACCGGCGGGGTGGCCGTGTTTTGCCTTATGATCACTTGAGAGGCTTATATACTCAAAGCCGACACCTACCTTTAATGCCTCACCGATACCTCTACCTCTACCTCCGAGACCATTCATAGGCATAATATACCTTGCACCGAGTCCCCAGCCGAAGTCCATTCCTCCATCAAAGACTACTCCGGTAGACTTAGCTTCAATTCTTGCCATTCCTAGCTTGAGATAGACATCCAGTCCTTCCATCAACTCAACGGTTGGCTCAACAAAGAAACCGAGAGTTGTGCTTTCACCTTTAAAACCCGCTCTCTTCCAGTCGCGCGATGTATGTTCTAACCCCGCCCCTATTTCAATGCCCATGCCAGGGATAACAGCATGCGCGGGAGGAGAAATCATCACTAATCCGAGAGCCATTACGCTCATAACTAATATCTTTTTCATCATTTCCTCCACTTTTAATTAAATTTTTTCTCCTTAAAAAGACCACTTCCCATTGAGACTTTATTTCACCTCCTTTCTCCGGGACTTTTTTGGTCCGTTAATTAAGTTAATGCTACTGTATCCACTTATAAAAAGTCTGTCAAGTATTTTCTTGAAGTCTCTGAAAAAGTTCCAGAGCCTTCTGATTACACAGATTTTCAGAATGATTACACAGATTTTTAAAAAAGTCAAGCTTTTTTTTGAGAGGTCTCTAAAAAAACACTCAGAGACCTCTGATTACGCCGATTACAGGAAGATTACACCGATTGTCTCGACGATAAAAAATCTGTGTAATCCATATTTTATCTGTGTAATCAGAGATTTCTGACTTTTCCAGAAATCTCTTTGAGAGGTGCTAAAACCTATAATTGTTTTACCCCGTTAATTCATACTCACCCCGTTAGATAGCAAGCATCTAACGGGGCTCACACATTTTCTGACGAACGACTGTTTCAAACTGCCGCTGTTTTCCCTGATGGTGAATTAACGGGGTTTAAGAGAATATCCTGGACAAATTTTCTCAAATATTGTAAGATTAAACTGATGAATAGTAAAGGAAAAAATGCAAAGCCCTACTTGAAGCATAGGAATTTTAATCCTATGCTTGATTACACCGAT
>CAZVBB010000096.1:0-4246 GCA_964625285.1 uncultured bacterium
GCAATGATATTTCTGTTTATAATCCGTCATTTGACATAACACCGGCAGAAAAAATTAGTGCCATAATTACTGAGCAGGGCATTATTTATCAACCCAATGAGAAAAAGATAGCTAAACTATTTTCAAAGTGCAAGCATCTATCGTCAGCAAACAGTAAACCATAAATGGTTCTTTCGCAACAAAAATGAAAACTAGCTCCTCTCGGTAGTAATTGCCAAAAAATTTTGCTTATTTACAGAGCAAATTTTTGGCAACTACCTATTAGATTAACATATTTTATTAAAAAGACCAATTTTTAGATGGAGCTCTCTTTAAAGAATGAGAAGAAAAACTGTTCCTTGAAACTTATTAAAGTTAGAGGAAAGAGCAGAGATACCTCCACCTTAAATCTTGGTAATTTAAGACCCACCTTCTCTCTGGAGAAAGATTCCCTGATTTCTCCAGTTATGGAGTTTGTTCTTTCTCAACTACTAATAAGTCTTTCATAAAATCTCCTTTCAGTTTGTAGATAACTTTATAATAGGGGTGTGCATCTTAAAATGCGAAACCCCTTATACCGAGAGGAGGTAAGAAGATAAACCATAGTTTGTTGCGAAAGAACGGAATAAAGGAAGGTAGGTAGATATGAGAAAACAAATATTAAATGATTGGGAAAATCCGGAAATGATTGCTCAGAACAAAGAGCCCGGTCATGTAGCTACTCTTCCTCATTCAGACTACGGCTCTGTTTTCAAAAACGAAGACTCCCCTTGGAAAATATCTTTAAATGGTAAATGGAAATTCTGTTGGGTCAAAAGGCCAGCTGACCGCCCACAGGATTTTTATAAATCGGAATATTCGGTTGAAAAGTGGAAAGAAATATCTGTGCCGGGTGTTTGGGAGCTACAAGGATATGGTAAGCCATATTACTTGGCAGCGGGATATCCGCCGGCAATTTCTACCAGAAAAATACCTTCGATTAATCATGATGATAACCCGGTGGGTTCATACAGACAAAATTTTATTATCCCTGATGAGTGGTTCGGTCGAGAGATATTTATTCATTTTGGGGCGGTAAAGTCTGCTTTTTATATATGGGTTAACGGGAAAAAAGTCGGTTATAGCCAGGGCTCAATGACTCCGGCTGAGTTTAATATTACCAGGTTTCTTGGTAAAGGTGAAAATGTGCTGGCAGTTGAGGTTTATAAATATTCAGACGGGACATATCTGGAAGACCAGGATATGTGGTTTTTTGCCGGCATTTATCGCGATGTTTACTTGTACGCTGAGCCGAAGATTACCATCCGGGATTTTTACGTATATTGTAGCTTTGATAAAGAATACAGAGATGTAGAGTTATTTATTGATCTCCAGCTTTGCAATTATAAAAAAGAAAAAGAACTAATTAAAATTGAAGTTTATTTACTGGACGACCGCAGCACGGTTTTGCCTTCCACTCTTATTGAAACCGAAGCAAAGCTACATCCCGATGAAGAGAAAATTTTACATCTCCAGGCAAAAATAAAAAATCCCAACAAGTGGACCGCCGAAACTCCCAATCTGTATCGTTTAATTTTAACTCTAAAAAATGAATTTGGAGAAATTTTAGTTATTAAAGCCATCAAATATGGATTTCGAACTGTTGAAATTAAAAACAGCCAGCTGTTAATTAACGGTAAGCCTATTTTACTCAAAGGGGTAAATCGACATGATTTTGACCCTGATTATGGTTGGGTTGTATCCAAAGAACGTTATCATCAAGATATTAAAATCTTAAAACAGCACAATATAAATGCGGTTAGAACTTCTCATTATCCTGTTAACCCTTACTTTTATGAGCTATGCGACCAACATGGGCTATATGTAATGGACGAGGCAGATCTGGAGACTCATGGGGTAAGGAAAAAAGGAATACCGGGAGATAAAAAAGAGTGGAGAAAAGCAGTAATTGACCGGATGAAAAGGATGGTGATGAGAGATAAGAATCATCCCTGTATTATTATATGGTCATTGGGAAATGAAGCAGGATATGGAAAAAATTTTTGGGAGATGAAAAAAGCAGCCATTGAAATTGACAAAACAAGGCCATTTCACTATGAAGGCGATCAAGATTTACAAGTAAGTGATCTTTTGTCCAGAATGTATGAGTCGCCAGATTTTATTGAAAAAACGGGAAATTACAATGACATTAAGATTAGTATCATTAATAAGTTCACAAATCTCCTGGTAACAGACGCTAAAGAATTTACAGCTGAACAATATCGCCATAAACCACTACTATTATGTGAATATGCACATTGCATGGGTAATAGCTTGGGAAATTTTAAGGAATTTATGACTGGGTTTGAGAAGTATCCCAATTGGGCAGGAGGATTCATCTGGGATTTTGTTGACCAATCTATTCGCCTGCAAACAGAAGATGGTCAGGATTTTTGGGCTTATGGAGGAGACTTTGGAGAAGAGAAGACCAACTGGTGGTTTTGTGCAAACGGAATTGTGGCTGCTGATCGCACTCCTCATCCTGCCATTTATGAAGTGAAAAAAGTTTATCAAAATATAGCAGTCCGGCCGCTGGATTTATTGAAAGGTAGATTTGAAATTGAAAATAAATATGTATTTATTTCGTTGGCAGACTTTGAACTATATTGGGAGCTAACTGAAAATGGAACTATAATCCAATCAGGAAGGGTTAAAGAAATTGACTTGCCAGCTCAAGCTAAAAAAGGGGTCTCTATTCCCTTTATCCAACCGGAGTTGCAGCCAAAAGTAGAATATCATTTGCTGATAAGTTTTAGATTAAAAAGCGATAAGTGGTGGGTAAATAAAGACTTTGAGGTGGCATGGGAACAGTTTAAGCTTCCCTTTAAAATACCCACCAAGAAATTTGAGAAAACTAAAAAAGCTGCAAGTGATTTTCTTGAACTGGAGGAAAGAAGGGAAACAATAAAAATAACAGGTAAAGGACTTAGCGTCATCATAGGCAAAATCTCCGGTGGGGTTGAGTCACTGGATTTTGGCAAGGGTGAGCTGATCAAGCATCCTTTGATTCCTAATTTCTGGAGAGCAATAATTGACAACGATTTGGGATTGGCAAATTTTGTGCCTAAATTCAGAAAACTGTTAGTTGATTATTCTTGGAAGAAGGCTAATGCAAAACGAAGGGTAAAAAAGATTAAAATCTGCGAGCAGCATGGAACAATAAAGATTATGATCAGTGCAAGTGCACCCAATATTAAAGGATATATGCTGACTATTTATACAATTGATGCTGTGGGAGAAATTAAAGTTGAAAATACTATTTTACCAAAAAAAGACATGGTTCGCTTTGGTATGCAAATGGCAATTCCAGTTGAATATGACACTATGACTTGGTTTGGCAAAGGCCCCCATGAAACCCAATTTGATCGAAATACTGGAGCTAAAATTGGCATCTATACAGGTAAGGTAGAGGAATTAATTCATAATTATATGCGACCTCAAGAGAACGGCAATAAAACAGAGGTAAGGTGGGTAAAGATGACCAATGAGCGGGGAGAAGGATTTTTGATTGAAGATGTAGGAGAAACTTTGTTGAATACAAGTGCTTGGCCCTACACAATGGAAGATCTGGAAACAGCACATCACATACATGAATTACCACGGCGAAATTTTATTACCTTTAATATTGACTATAAACAAAGAGGAGTAGGCGGTGATTTACCGGGAATAGCAAAGCTGAAGCCCGAATATAAATTACCCAAAAACAAGAGCTATTATTTTGGATTTATTATTAAAAATGCGACATCAAAATAATACACACATTTTACCGAGAGCGATATAGGCAAAAAAGTAGTTAAAGAAATACTTGTAGAAATGAGCGTCGCTCAAAATAAACCATGAATATAGGACACAGAGTAACAAGCAAGGTGGTAAAGATAGAAGAAAAGAAAGGTTTGGTTTATATCCAAAATCAATTTTTAAAGTTAGAATTCAATTTAAGTCAAGGAAGCTTCTCTATTTATAACTTAACAGACAATTACAAGGTAATATCTGATGCCTCATATAGCGTGATTCTAAACGATAAACAAGACAGTAATTATGCCAGTTGCCAATTACCAATTACCAATTACCAGTTACCAATTACCAGTACTCATCTGGAAGATGAAATAGGGAAAGGCGGGCAAATCAGAATCACTACTAAAAATATTTATCCTGAGTCAACTTTAATCATTAATATGTATGAACAGCAGCCTTTTTTAATATTACAGGAGATAGTGAAGAATAATTC
>CAZVBB010000097.1:0-4156 GCA_964625285.1 uncultured bacterium
CTCATCGCTTGATCATAAGGAAAATGAGATTAAAACGATGATTGCACCAAAGGTGTTCATCGCTTGATCATAAGGAAAATGAGATTATAACGATGATTGCGCCAAAGGTGTTCATCGCTTGATCATAAGGAAAATGAGATTATAACGATGATTGCGCCAAAGGCGCTCATCGCATGATCATAAGGAAAATGAGATTAAAACGATGATTGAAAATTTTATAAGAAGGAGGTGATAAAAAAAAGAATGAAAGTAATAAAAAGTAAAAGAGGCTTTACGCTGGTTGAGCTCGTGATTGTTATCATCATCATCGGCATCCTGGCGGCAGTGGCAATTCCCAGGTTCAGAGACCTGGCAGGCTATGCAAGAAGGGCTTCGGAGATGGCAACGGCTACCGCGGTGAGGCAAGCAATCACCATTTACAGAACCTATAATGAGCTTGTGGGAATTACCGCTATTAACCCGCGCTTCCCCGCTAGACTTGATGCTGTTGTTGGTACTGGTACTCATACTGGTACTGTTACTGCTAGTCCCGGCGCGCTCCCTACTGACGCCGTTCCCTTCTTTACCGTGGTCATGGAGCCAGGTGGAGGGATAACGACCGGCTGGGTGAAACTACTCGCCGCCACCCCCTGGGAAGGCATATACAGAGGGCCCGACCGCAGGGTATTCGGATATGACTCAGCTGATGGAAGCTTCACGTTCATACTAAGAGCAGCACCGTAAAGCTGAATAGAAAGCCAGACCACTCATTAAAAAAAGAGTGGTCTGGCTCTACCACCAAAGGAGGGATCAGGTCTTGACTTTTGACAAATTAGACGAGACCTGCTCCTCCCTTTTTCCCTTACTCCGTTAGGGCCAGGCCATAGGGGGGTCAGGTCTTTAATCTTGACAAATTATAAATGAAAGGGTTAATATGTAAGCCATTATGGCAAGGACTTTTTACAGGCTGGAAGGTGTTTTGTGACAGGCACTATGAAAAAATGAAAGGAGGGATGCAATGCATAATGAATTTACTGCAATAATTGAAAAAGATGAAGATTGGTATATTGCCTATTGTGCTGAAATACCAGGTGCAAATGGTCAAGGTAAAACGAAAGAAGAATGCCTTAAAAGTTTATCTGAGGCGATTCAGTTGATTTTGGAAGATAGGCGGCAGGACAGTTTAAGAGGAGTTCCCAAAGATGTAGTCTCTGAATTAGTGACTGTTGAATGAAAAAAAATCAACTTATCCAGCATCTGCGAAGAAATGGATGTTTTCTTAAGAGAGAAGGCTCATCTCATTCCCTGTGGAGCAATCCAATGACAGGCCATACTGAAGCTATCCCCAGGCATTCAGAAATTCCCAACAAATTAGTCAAAAAAATCTGTAAGGCATTATCAATTTAACACCTCTAATGAAATACAAAAATACAAGTTATAATAGACTGGTGCCTGGTGCACTGGTGCTCTGGTGCACTGGCAAGAGGAGGGGGTTTACCCCGCCCTTGCGCGCAAGAGCGGGGTTTACCCTTATTGAGCTCATTATTGTCCTGGTTATTGTTGGGGTGCTTGCAGCGATTGTCTCAAGAGTGATTGGAGATACTATAGAGCATCGTCGGTTCCGGGCAAGCCTCACTGAAATGGAGCTCTTAAAGGCAGCAATCATCGGAAACCCCGAGCTCAAGAGCGCCGGTGTACGCACTGATTTTGGTTTTGCCGGCGATGTAGGCAGACTCCCCACCAGTCTGCGTGAGTTAGTAGAAAACTATAATACTCTACCTCTCTGGAATGTAGAAACAGGCATTGGCTGGAAGGGACCCTACATTGAGCGTGGCTTTGCTGAAGCCCCCGATGCCTATAGAAAAGACGGCTGGGGTAACTTCTTTATATACTCTTCTACCACAGGTATCATAACCTCACTGGGCTCTGATGGTGCCCCTGGTGGCACCGGGTATGCGGCAGACTTCTCCACTGAAGACCTAAGGCGCCACAGAGTTGGCACCCTAAGCGGGGTGCTTACAGATATCTTAGGAAATCCAATTGCTCATACTACTACGACACCTGCGCAGGTAAGAATTTTCTTTCCGGGGGCAGTCGGAGGTGTCTATGGCAATGAGACCTCTCTTAATGTTAACACCGATGCTACCGGAGTTTATCATTTTACCAATATTCCAGCAGGGAATAGGAGGCTCCGAGCAATCGTTGCCGGTACGGCTCACCGCATCGAGAGAGCTGCAGTTATCTACGGGGCTACTCATAGTTTAAGGATAGCAGCAGATGTAATCGCCCCACGGGAACCAACAGCCTTCACCGCAGTGGCTCACGTCTTCAGCCACATTAATTTATCCTGGACTCCTCCCACTCACAACGTTGGCACTCCCCTAACAGCTCCCCCAGACCTCGTTGATTTAGCAGGATTTAATATCTATCGCTCAACAACTCCTTTTACTGCTGCTAATCCTCCTTCCGCTGCCAATCGCATTGCCACCGTTGGACTGGTAAGGGAGTTCACTGACTTTGCCGTTGAGACAAGATTTGTCTACCACTATATTGTCCGAGCATTTGATGGGGCAGGGAATGAATCAACTAATCTTGCCTCAGTTTTCGCCAGCACCGCCAACATTACCGTAAACATAGGTGCAGGAGGTGTAATAGGCAATATCCGCAATGTTAGCCGAGTAGTTCGGGAGGGGGCGACTGGGGCTGCGGCACGTCGTATTGTAATTGGTATGCAGAACTTCTCTGATACAGATATCGCTGTAAGTAGTATAAGGGTCTCCTGGTGGGGTGGTCTTCCTGTCAACTATAGTGGACCCGGAGCCCGCGGCATTTACACACGAATACCAACCACTGCCGGCTGGGTCTGGAGAAATAGGGATGTTACCTCAAATGGGGCAACAAGGACACTGGCGCCCGCTCGACGCTTTACCCTCACAAGAGCTGGCACAGCAAACTCTGAGGGATTACTTAGGATAGGATTTAATTATGAAATGGCCCCGGGCACAGCAATAAGAATTGAGCTTAACCCTCAATTAGGAGTAGGAGACCCCAATAGGGCAACAATTGATGTTATCTGGTAACTTTTAAGGAAGAGCACCAGAGCACCAGGCACCAGAGCACCAGTTCAGCCGGAGGCTGATATCGCATAGAGCATAGAGTATAGGGCATAGGGCAGAGGGCATAGGGCAAATGAAAAATAAAAAATGCAAAATGAAAATTGTGCCTAAGATGATCCAAAACAGGCATATGCGAGAGTTTGACAAGGTTCATCATATGTGATACACTTAATGGAGGTGAAAAATATGCCTACAAAAAATCCCCGTTTAAATGTTGTGCTTGAGCCAAGCCTGTATAAAGCATTAGGTAAATTGGCTGAAGCAGAAGGAGTTTCTTTATCGTTAGCGGCAAGAGACCTAATAAAAGAAGCGTTAGAGATTTATGAAGATATTTATTGGCAAGAGGTTTCCCGAGAAAGAGAAAAGACCTTTTCTCGTAGAAAAGCATTGTCTCATAAAGAAGTTTGGGAATAATGGCTTATTGTCTATCTTACCACCCCGATATCAAAGAGGAAGATCTTCCAGGGATTCCCAGGAATATGCAGGAAAGAATCCGCAAAACTATTGAAGAAAGGCTGCTAACAGAACCTGCGAAATACGGCGGACCATTGAAAAAAGGATTACAAGGATATAGAAAGTTGCGCATAGGGGATTATAGAGTTATTTATAAAGTTGATAAGGAGAGTATCATCATTCTTAAAATAGGCCATAGAAAAGAAGTGTATCATAAGGCTCATTTACGCGCACTTTAGGTATTTAGGCTGAGACATATCGCAAATCGCGAATCGCATAGGGCATAGGGTATAGGGAAAATGCAAAATGCAAAATGCAAAGTGCAAAGTGCAAAGTGTTAAGAAAGATGACCAAAGATAAAGAAATAATTTTGCAATTTAAAATTTGCATTTTGATATTTGCATTTTGATATTTAATTTATCAAGTGACTGGTGGCTTATGATTATGGTTAGGATGAGCAAGAATGGCGTCGGGCTTGTCAGTGTTATTGTCCTCATAGTAGGGATAGGGGTAATTGTTGCCGTTGCCTCCCCAATTGCCATTATGATGATTCAGGAGGCGAGACTGAGGGCGACGCTCCATGAGATGGAGTCTCTCAAAGAGGCAAT
>CAZVBB010000098.1:0-4137 GCA_964625285.1 uncultured bacterium
CGGAGGCACGTTGAAAGCGCATATCAAACAGCTCTTTTTTCAACTCTTTCTCCTTCTCCGAAAGCTCATCCAAGCTCAACTGCCGCAATTCATTTATCTTCATTTTCACAGTTCACCGTTTACTGTTCTGGGTTCCGGGTTCACTGTTCTGGGTTTTCTTAACCTCTGAACCCTTTCCTCTTAAATATTCAGTAAACACCATCTAATTAACTATACAAATTAACCGAATAACCCAAACACACTAAAAAATTACAATATACAAACCACAAATTACAAACAATACACAATACCAAAATTACAATGACCAAAATGACTGCTTCGCAGTCAGATTCTTCGGGCTTCGTCCTCAGAACGACAACAAGGTTGTCGGTTTTGATATTCGGTCATTTGAATTTGTTTCGTGCTTCGGATTTCGTGCTTCGTGCTTTCTAATTGTCTTCTGACTCCTGAGTAGTTACCTATTCTTTTGTAATAAACTTCGTTCTCATAGGAAGTTTGTGTGCCGCTAATCTCATTGCCTCAAGTGCTGCGTTATGAGGAACCCCTTCTATTTCAAAGAGTATGCGTCCGGGTTTAACAACCGCTACCCACCCCTCCGGGGAACCCTTGCCTTTACCCATCCTTGTCTCTGCTGGCTTACGAGTAACAGGCTTATCTGGAAATATTCTTATCCACACCTTGCCTCCACGTTTTAGATGCCTTGCTAAAGCAACGCGAGCTGCTTCAATCTGTTTGCTCGTCACCCATGAAGGCTCAAGAGACTTAAGTCCGTATTCACCAAAATTGATGGAGGATGCTCTACTAGCTACACCTTTCATTCTCCCACGATGATGTTTACGAAACTTTATTTTTTTTGGTTGCAGCACCTTCCTTCTCCTTCGGTAAAATCTCTCCTTTAAAAATCCATACTTTTACGCCAACTACTCCATACAGGGTCTTTGCAATGGCTGTTCCATAATCTATATCTGCTCTTAGAGTATGCATGGGAACCTTTCCTTCGCGGTACCACTCACTTCGCCTCATTTCTGCTCCAGCCAGGCGACCACTACAGGCAATCCTAACCCCTTTTGCTCCAAGCTCCATAGCTATTGATACCGCTTTCTTCATTGCCCTTCGGAATGGAGCTTTTTTCTGAAGTTGCTGAGCAATGTTTTCAGCTACAAGCTGTGCATCCAAAGCCGGATTTGCAATTTCCACAATATCAATGAATACCTGCTTCCCTATCTCCTTCTCTATGTTATCTCTCAAACGATTAACCTCAGCTCCTTTTCTCCCAACTACCATTGCCGGGTGAGCAGTATGTATAGTAATTTTTATCTTGTCTGAGGCCCTCTCAATTTCAATTTTGGAGATTCCAGCAGAAGGAAATTGTTGTCTAATAAACTTGCGAGTTTTGATATCAACCTGAATAGCATTGCCATAATCTTTGCGGGCAAACCACCGCGAATCCCATGTGCGAACATAACCTAGTCTCAATCCAACCGGATGTACTTTTTGTCCCATAATTAATCCTTTTCCCTGAGCACAATAGTAATGTGGCTTGACCTTTTTAGTATCGGGGTAACCATACCCCTCGCTCGCGGCATTCCCCTTTTTAAAGATGGCCCTCCATCCACGCGCGCCTCTGCGACATAGAGCTTGTCAACTCTTGCTTTATTTTTTCCTTTTCCAGCATTTGAGATAGCGGACTTAAGCACCTTCTCTACAGGCTTTGCAGCAGCCCGTCGCACAAATTTAACAAGAGCGATAGCCTCCCCAACGTCTTTCCCCCTGATTAGATCAACTACCTGCCTCAATTTATATGGAGAAAGAGGAATGTGCATTGCAATTGCTTTAGCTTCCATAATTCCTACGTCTTTGCTGTAGATCTCTTATCAGTATGAGACCCATGTGATTTAAATATTCTTGTTGGAGCAAACTCACCTAATTTGTGCCCCACCATTTCTTCGGTTACATAAACAGGGATAAACTTTTTTCCACTATGAACTGCAAAGGTAAAGCCCACAAACTCCGGGGATATCATCGTATGCCGTGCCCATGTTTTAATTGCTTTCTTTTCTCCTAAACTTATAGCTTTCTGGATCTTCTTTAAGAGCCCAGCCTCTACATAGGGACCTTTTTTAACAGATCTTCCCATGCTATCTCCTTTTCTTCACAATATATCTATCTGTACGTTTCTTTTTTCTGGTCTTGTATCCACGCGTAGGCTTACCCCACGGAGTTACTGGATGTCTACCACCTGAACTCTTTCCTTCTCCTCCTCCCAGAGGATGGTCCACAGGGTTCATAGCTACTCCTCTTACCTGGGGTCGTCTTCCCATCCAGCGGGTGCGGCCAGCTTTCCCAGATTGCACAGCGCGATGCTCTATGTTACTCACCTGACCAAGCGTAGCCTGACAGTCCAACTTGATAAGCCTATGCTCTCCAGATGGCAGTCTAACCGTAGCATACTCACCTTCCTTGGATGAGATGTAGGCAACACTACCCGCCCCTCTAACAAGTTGGCCACCCCTACCTGGTTTTAGCTCAATATTGTGAACTGCAACTCCCTCTGGAATGTATCGCAAAGATGTGGTATTCCCAACATTCATTTCTACATCAACTCCTGAGGTAATCACATCCCCGGACTTTAACCCCACAGGTGCAATAATATACCGCTTCTCACCATCGTGATAATGAAGAAGAGCAATTCGTGAAGAGCGGTTTGGATCATACTCAATTCCGGCTACCTTTGCAAAAATATTATTTTTATTCCGATGGAAATCAATTATCCTATAGCGGCGCTTATGCCCACCACCTCTATGTCTGACTGAGATTCTTCCCTGGGAATTTCTTCCTGCCATTTTCTTTAGTGATTTGATCAAACTCCGCTCTGGAGAAGAACGGGTAATCTCAGCAAAATCAAAACCGGTTTTATGTCTTCTTGTAGGAGTTGTTGGCTTATATTTTTTCATGTGAGCTCTATTTTGTCCCCTTCTTTCAGAGTAACAATTGCTTTTTTCCGATCAGGTCTTTTCCCAATGCGATAGCGCACACGCTTTTTTTTACCGTGCATTGTTATAGTATTTACATCCACTACACTTACTTTAAACATCTCTGAAACTGCCTTCTTTATCTGAATTTTATTGGCAGACCTTGCCACAATAAAAGCATACTTCCTATCCCCTGCCATCTCCGCTAACTTCTCAGTTATAATCGGATTTCTTATAATCGTAGAAATATCCACTTATTAATCTCCTATTACAAATGCACCAACTACCAATCACCAATCACCAATTACCAATCTCCAGTGGTAAACTATATATTATAGCACACAACAATTTAAATATCAAAATTTAAATCTGCGCCAAAGGCGCTCATCGCTTGTGCAAAAGGAACGAAATTAGAACGATGATCCAAAATTACAGATTAAAATTTAAAATTTTTGATTTTTGCTTTGTCATTTTGCATTTTGATTTTTGATTTTTGATTTTACTCTCTGCCCTATGCCCTCTGCTTTCTGCCCTACATCCTCTGTCTTTTGTGATCTACTTTCAATAGCTCCTAAAGCATCCACGGTTAAGATGAGCTTATCATGACTTAATATTTCATAGACATTCAATGTTGAGGGAGAGCTCATTTTAAGTCTCTTAATATTACGCGCTGCCCTTTTGAGGAGATCATCGCTCCTCATAACAACCAACAGCGCCTTCTTTTTAATGTTTAGCGAATCTAAAATCCGTGTCATATCCTTCGTCTTTCCTTTCTCCACGTTAACTCCATCAACAACAATAATATCACCTTCTTTCATTTTTGCCGTAAGTGCTGAGGCAAAAGCAAGTTTTCTTTGACGCTTTAAAATAGAAAGTGAGTAATCTCGCGGCTGAGGTCCAAAAACGACACCTCCTCCTCTCCAGATTGGAGACTGCCGTGTCCCTGCCCGTGCTCTTCCTGTTCCCTTCTGTCGCCAAGGTTTTCTCCTGCTACCACTCACTTCTGATTTATTCTTAGCGCTGGCGGTTCCGAGCCTCTGTCGCGAAAGATGAGTACGCACTGCCTGATAAAGCGAATCTTTATTGACAGGTGCATCAAAGAGCTCACTAGGGAGAGAAACCTTGCCTACTACCTCTCCTCTAACATTATAAAGATCTGTTTTTA
>CAZVBB010000099.1:0-4074 GCA_964625285.1 uncultured bacterium
TGGCTGGGAAAGATAAATTTACAGGTTTTTTTTGTTCTCATTTCTATACTTACGGTTGTATTTTTGATGTTCCGTTCTAAAATTGCCAAAAGCTCCGCTATCCCTTTGAACATTGCTACTACCGGTTTTGCCGGGATGACATTTGACCTGGCATTGATTTTTACCTTTCAAGCCCTCTTTGGATTTGTCTTTCACTGGCTGGGACTTTTGGTGGCGGCTTTTATGGTGGGAATAGCAGCAGGAGCGACAGTGATGATATCTCTTTTGCCACGAATCAAGAGAAAACTTAATTTTTTTGTTATGATAGAATGGGTAATAATTTGTTTTTCTTTTATACTTCCCATGTTTTTTCTCTTATTCCGTCATCACCTTGACCATCCGGGAATATTCTTTCCTTTGCAAATATCATTTTTAGTTCTGTCCTTTATTTCCGGACTTCTCGTTGGAGGAGAGTTTCCATTGGCAAATAAGCTCCATTTGAAAAGTGAGGCTAATATAAGTAAAACAGCAGGACTGCTCTATGGTTCTGACCTTTTTGGTGGCTTTGTAGGGGGAATTGTGGGAGGGGTGGTGCTTTTGCCTGTTTTAGGGCTTTTGGGGACCTGCCTGGTGGTAGTAATGCTTAAAGCAAGTTCTCTCATTATACTTGGTGCTTCGGTAGTGTCAATTAAGGGTTCTCCGACAAAGTATGCGGGTAATCTATTATGAAGAATAAATATCTAAAAGGAATTAACGCAAATATACTTTTATTGGGTATTGTCAGTTTTCTCAATGATCTGAGCAGTGAGATGATAATGCCGATTTTACCGATGTTTATTGCAGCATTAGGTGGCGGTGGCTTAATTATTGGATTAATTGGAGGATTGAGAGATAGTCTTTCAAGTATTCTAAAAGTTTTTGCCGGCTATTGGTCCGATAAATCTGGAAAAAGGAAAATTTTTGTTTCTTCAGGTTACTTGATTTCAGCGCTTTTCAAATTATTCTTAGCATTTTCTAAAATATGGCAGCATATTTTAGTTTTCGTTAGTTTGGAACGGATTGGTAAAGGATTAAGGACGGCGCCACGCGATGCTATTATTGCAGATTCCATACCACCAAAAGAAAGAGGTAAAGGATTCGGAGTTCATAGGGCAATGGATTCTTCAGGAGCAGTTGCAGGATCAATCGCTGTTTTTCTTTTATTTTGGTTTTTCGGATTTAATTTTAAGTCGATTATACTCGTAGCTGCAATTTTAGCCTTTCTTTCTTTAATTCCATTGTATTTTGTAAAGGAGGGAAAAAGAGAACCGCAAGATATAAATCTAAAAATCGGTTTGAAAAATCTTCCACAACCACTTAAATTATTTATCTTGGTTTCTGGCATGTTTGCTTTAGCAAATTTCAGTTATATGTTTTTTATTCTTAGGGCACAAGAATTCTTTACAGGCAAATTATCCATCGGAATGCCGATACTCTTATATATTCTTTTTAACATTTTTTATGCTGTATTTGCTGTTCCCTTTGGTAGGCTCTCTGACAAAATAGGAAGGAAAAAAGTTATTGTGTTTGGTTATTTATTATTTTCGTTAACCTCTCTCGGATTTGCATTTTTCAACTCATTGACAGCATTCATGGTTTTATTTGCTCTTTATGGTATGGTTTATGCCATAGTAGATGGTAATCAACGGGCTTATATCTCTGATTTGGCTTCAGAAGAATTAAGGGCTACAGCTTTAGGAACATTTCATACCACAATAGGTTTGACAGCGCTACCAGCTAGTTTAATAGCTGGATTTTTATGGCAAATTAATCCGAGTATAGCCTTTATCTATGGTGCAGTAATTAGTATTATTTCGGTTGTTTTGTTCATTGTTTTTAAAAATTATTTTAGAGAGTGAAAAGGTGGGCGACTTATTTCAAAAACTTCGCTCGGCGCCAACTCAAAATCTTTCGAGTTTTGAAAGAAAAAAGGGGCAGATCTCCACATTTGACATATTTATTACTGTTCTGGGTTCAGGGGGTTTAAGGGTTCTGAATCTTTAAACCTCTGTGAGGCAGGTGAAAGCCTGCCATTTTTATAAAAATCCTTTGCCAAATAAGCAAATCTGTTTTATTATACTTCAATCATAGAGATTTGCGCCAAAGGCGCTCATCGCTTGTTCAAAAGGAATGGGACCGAAACGATGATTGCGCCAAAGGCGCTTCCGCCTAGGCGGACTTGTTCACCCCGCCCTTGCGTGCAAGAGCGGGGTTCAAAAAGGAATGGGATTAAAACGATGATGCAGAATGTAAAATGGGGGATAGTAGGTAGATAGGCATCTTTCTTAACTTTTTACTTTAGATGGTGAGGGAAAATAATGGATATTAAAAGAAAAGCAGAAGTAGAGAGAGTTACACAGGAGACTAACGTTAAGCTGGAAATTATCCTTGATGGAGAAGGGCACTCAAAAATAAGGATAGAAATTCCTTTTTTAGAACATATGCTTAGCCTCTTTTCCAAACACGGGTTGTTCGATTTAACGATAACTGCCGAAGGAGACA
The DNA here is from genome assembly GCA_964625285.1 of uncultured bacterium. Lineage (GTDB taxonomy): Bacteria > NPL-UPA2 > NPL-UPA2 > NPL-UPA2 > NPL-UPA2 > NPL-UPA2. Next base: position 2,521 of record CAZVBB010000099.1, read on the forward strand.
CAAAAATTGACATCCACCATATCAATGAAGATATTGGCATCTGCATGGGAGAGGCAATTAAGAAAGCACTGGGAGATAAAAAAGGAATCAAGAGGTTTGGTTTTGCTTATGTTCCAATGGATGGAGCGCTTGCACGAGTTGTACTTGATATAGGAGGAAGGGGTTCTTTATTCCTTACCCGTTTAGATGGCAGCACTCCTTTAGTGGAAGCTGACATTCTGCAATCCACCAAAAAATTCTCACATTATAGTCTTGAGCATGCCAGACAGTTTCTGGGTGCTCTTACCAGTAATGCCGGGATAAATATGGATGTAAGTGCTCGTCCTAATATTGACATGCATCATGCTTTGGAAACTATATTTAAGGCTTTTGGAGTAGCTCTAAATCAGGCAGTTCAAATAGATACCCGGGTTAAGGGAATCCCCTCAGTAAAGGGCAGACTATGAGATGCTGATTTTTCCCGCCATTGATATTCTTGAAGGAAAGGTTGTTCGACTCTCCCAGGGTAAATTTAGTTCCAAAACAGTTTACAACGATAATCCTCTCTCAGTTGCTATGCAGTGGCAGGAGGAGGGAGCAAAATTCTTGCACATCGTTGACCTGGATGGGGCAAAAGCTGGTAAGCCAATAAATTTTGCATTAATTGAAAAAATAGTTCACGCCGTTAGGATTCCCATCCAGCTTGGCGGCGGAATAAGAGATATTAACTCTCTCAAGATGATTCTGGACAAAGGAATAGAAAGAGCTGTTTTAGGTAGCGCGGCTGTGCAAAATCCCCGGTTTCTTAGCCAGGCTTGCAGCCAGTTTGGAGAAAGAATAGCAGTTGGGATTGATGCCCGTCATGGGCTTGTCTCAATTGCTGGCTGGAGAGAGGCAACTAAGAAAAAGGCAATTGAACTTGCTCGAGAAGTAGAGGCAAACGGTGTCAGAACAATTATCTTTACTGATATAGAGCGCGATGGTATGCTTATAAGTTGCAATGTAGATGGAATCGCAGAAATGCTTGCAGCCGTTAAGATTCCATTAATTGCCTCCGGTGGAATATCCACTATTGAGGACATCATAAAGCTAAAAAGATTAGGATTGGCTGGAATTATTATTGGCAAAGCCTTTTATGATGGCAAGCTTACTCTTTCAGAGGCAATGAAAGCAGCTCAATGAAGGTAATCGTATTAATTCCTGCATTTAATGAAGAGAAAGGGATTTCTCAATTAGTAAAAAATTTGCGGACAATTGTTGAAGAAATTATTGTAGTTGATGACGGGTCTTGTGATAAAACAGCTACTGTAGCTGCAGCAGCAGGAGCAAAAGTCATCTCTCACAAGGAAAATAAAGGAAAAGGAGTAGCTCTGCGAACAGGATTTCAGGCTGTCATAGCAGATGGGGCAGATGCTGTAATTACAATGGATGGCGATGGCCAGCATGACTGGAGAGAGGTGCAGAAGCTCATTAAGAAGGCTGAGGAAAGCGGAGCAGATATCGTCATTGGCGACCGCATGGGCGATATCAGCAGTATGCCACCAATCAGGATTTTGACAAATCGTCTGACCTCAT
>CAZVBB010000100.1:0-4043 GCA_964625285.1 uncultured bacterium
TGCGCCAGGAGCTTAAGACAGTAATCAGTAAGGAAAAATTTGAAGAAGCAGCGCGCCTCAGAGACAAAATCAGAGAAATAGAAAAAAACATTACCCAAACAGAGAAACCCGAAGAGGAGAAGTAAAGAAAAAAGGGTTCAAGAGTTCAGGGTTCAGAACCCAGAACCCAGAACCCAGAACGGTGGACTTGTCAATGAAGCTAAATGATTTAATTACCCAGACCAGTGAATGGTTAAAAGGAATTGGAGCTCACTCAGATATTGTTATCTCCAGTCGCGTTCGGTTGGCGCGCAATTTAAGAGGAGCAACTTTTAACTCCAGAGCAAGTGAGGAAAAGAGAAGTGAAATTATTTCTCTGCTGCGTCCAGTAATTGAAAACATAGACTCACTTCGAAATTCTTTGTGGATAGACATTGACAAACTGAGCATTCTTGATCTCCAGTTTCTCGTTGAAAGACACCTCATAAGCTATGAACTTGCCGGAGGAGAAGGAGCAAGAGCAGCTATTATCAGCGAAACGGAAACCATTAGCTTGATGATTAATGAAGAAGACCATCTCAGGTTACAGACAATCCAATCAGGACTAGCGTTAGTGGATGCATGGAAAATTATTGATAAAGTTGAAGGTGAACTTGCTGACCGAATTGAATTTGCTTTTTCAGAGGAATTTGGCTACCTCACCGCCTGCCCGACAAATGTTGGAACCGGAATGCGCGCTTCGGTAATGCTTCATCTCCCCTCCCTTGTCATCACGCGCCAGATTGAAAAAATATCTCATGCAGTGGCAAAGATCGGCTTCGTAGCCCGCGGGTTTTATGGCGAAGGAACCGAACCAATAGGAGATTATTTTCAGATATCTAATCAAGTTACATTAGGGCAGTCGGAAGGAGAAATCATTGGCAATATTGAACAAATAATTCACCAGATCATCGGACACGAAGAAAATGCCCGCCAGTTCCTGCTTACCAAGAGAAAAAAGCAGATTGAGGACAAGGTGTTCAGGGCATACGGAACGCTCGCTTATGCCCGTCGCATTGACTCAAATGAGGCAATAAAGCTACTTTCAGCTCTTCGTCTTGGAATTGAGCTGGACTTTATAAAAAACCTTGACCACCACATACTAAATGAGTTACTTATTGCTATTCAGCCCGCCCATCTTCAGAAATTGAATGGGAAAGAATTAACAGCAACAGAGCGAGATCTAAAAAGAGCGGAACTAATTAGAGAAAAGATAAAAAAGTAAATAGGGCGTCACAAAAGTGCCGCCCTTGATTACAGAAATTTCTGATTTTTTCAGAAATCTATAGGAGAGAAAAATGTTTGATAGGTTTACAGGAAGAGCAAGGCAGGTTATTGTTTTTGGACGCCAGGAAGCGAGTAAATTGAACCATGACTATATTGGAACAGAACATATTTTACTTGGTCTGCTCAAGATGGGAGAGGGGCTGGCTATTGATATTTTAAGAAGCCTCGGGATTGACCCTGCCTCCCTCGATGAGGAGACCAGGAAAGCAATCCAGCCTGGCCCATCAACAGTCACAATGGGAGATATCCCATTTACCCCGAGGGCAAAAGAGGTGTTGGAATTAGCAATGGAGGAAGCACAGGGATTAGGCCACAATTACATTGGAACTGAGCACCTTCTCCTGGGATTGCTCAGAGAGAAAGATGGGATTGCTGCACACGTTCTGTCAGGCATGGGGATTGACATAGATAAAGTAAGGCAGAAAATGATGGAGCTTTTAGGAGGAGCAGTGCCCACCAGAGGCAGGGCCCCTTCAGGGAAAAAGACCAGAACACCTGCCCTCGATGCCTTTGGCTCTGATTTGACGGAGCTGGCAAGAGAGGATAAATTAGACCCTGTCGTTGGGCGCAAAGATGAGATTGAAAGAATAATTCAGATATTATGTCGTCGTACCAAGAATAATCCTGTCCTATTAGGCGAGGCTGGCGTTGGCAAGACAGCAATTGTAGAAGGACTTGCGCAAAAAATAGCCACCGGCAACATCCCTGAAGTGCTCCGAAACAAGCGGATAATTGCCATTGACCTGGCTCTGATGGTAGCAGGAACAAAGTATCGCGGTCAATTTGAGGAGAGAATAAAGGCAACAATGGATGAAATACGTCGTTCAGGGAATGTAATTATCCTGATTGATGAGGTTCATACATTGGTAGGAGCAGGAGCTGCCGAGGGAGCAATTGATGCTTCAAACATAATGAAGCCAGCGCTTGCACGCGGAGAAATGCAGTGTATTGGAACAACTACCCTCGACGAATACCGAAAGTACATTGAAAAAGATAGTGCCCTGGAGAGAAGGTTTCAAACGATAATCGTTGACCCGCCAAGTGTTGCCGAAACGATAGAAATATTGGAAGGTCTGCGAGGCAAATACGAGGCACATCACCACGTTAAAATTACGGATAAAGCCCTCGTTACTGCTACACGGCTCACTGACCGCTACGTCAGCGGGCGATTTCTTCCCGATAAGGCAATTGATGCCATTGATGAAGCAGGAGCGAGAGCAATGCTCTCGGTTGCTGCTACTCCTCCAAACCTGAAGAAGGTAGAGAGTGAAATAGAAGCCGCGCGTAAAGAAAAGGAGGCTGCGGTCAAGGCGCAGGAATTTGAGAGTGCCGTAACTTTCCGCGACCGTGAACGAAATCTTCAAAAGACACTTGAGACAACTAAGAATAAGTGGAAGGAGGGGTTAAAAAAGAAGGAGCCAGTCGTTGATGAAGCCATTGTTACCCAGGTTATTGCCAAAATGACCGGTATTCCCCTCTCTCAACTCAAAGAGAGTGAGATGGAAAAATTACTTAAAATGGAGGAAGAGCTCCATAAGAGAGTGATCGGACAGGATGAAGCAGTGGCAGCTCTAACCAGAGCGGTCAAACGCTCCCGCTCGGGCCTAAAGGACCCCCAGCGACCAATTGGCTCATTTGTCTTTTTAGGTCCCACCGGAGTGGGCAAAACCGAGCTTGCTAAGACACTCGCCGAGTTTCTGTTTGGCAATGAAGAGGCAATGGTCCGGTTAGATATGTCTGAATATATGGAACGGTTTGCCATCTCACGGCTGATTGGTGCTCCTCCAGGATATATTGGCTATGAAGAAGGTGGGCAACTGACAGAAAAAGTGAGGCGTCGGCCTTATTCAGTAATTCTTCTTGATGAGATTGAGAAAGCTCATCCTGATGTGTTTAACATCCTGCTCCAGGTGATGGAGGATGGAAGACTGACGGACAGCCTTGGCAGAACGGTTGATTTTAAGAATACGGTTCTTATTATGACATCAAACGTAGGTGCTCCTAAGCTGGGCAAGACAATGGGATTTAGCTCATCGGATGATGAAGAAGGCTCCTATGAGGCAATGAAGGAAGAGCTTTTGGGAGAGATGAAGAAAATGTTTCGGCCCGAGTTTCTGAATCGGGTTGATGAAACGATTGTCTTTCGCTCTCTGGCCAAAGAAGAACTTGAAAAGATAGTAGAGTTAATGCTTGATGAAGTGCGGGGGCGCTTACAGGAAAAAGAAGTCAAGTTTACTCTCACTAAAGATGCGAAGGACTTTCTAATTGACAAGGGATACGACCCCACCTTTGGAGCAAGGCCGCTCAGGCGGGTAATTCAGCGCCATGTTGAGGACCCTCTTGCTGAAGAAATGCTCAAGGGAAATCTCAAAAAAGGAAAAACTATTTGTGCAAAGATTGAAGAAGGAAAACTCTCTTTTGAATAGGCAGAGGGCAGAGGGCAATTGAAAATTGAAAATTGCAAATTGCAAATTGCAAATTGTAAATTATTTAAGAAAGGATAGCCCTACAACGTCACTTACTATTTTAGATGTCATTTCGAGGAACAAAGCGACGAGAAATCTTGTTACAAAACAAATAGTTAAAGATTTCTCCCTTCGGTCGAAATGACAAGTATCGTTGTAGGGATAGAAGAGCACCAGTCAACAGAACATGTAGGGGTCAATCATCGTTTTAATTTCGTTCCTTTTGCATCATTGTTATAATCATCATTCCTTGTGATCAAGCAATGAGCTCGT
>CAZVBB010000101.1:0-4028 GCA_964625285.1 uncultured bacterium
CCTATAGCTATCAATCAGGAAATAATTGCTGCCTTCCTGCCTCGCCAGGACAGATTGATTTCCCTTTGCTCCTCTAATTTCTCTTCATTCTGCCAATTTTCTCTGGATGAGATAACTTACAACGAGAAGGAGCACTGGGCTAATTATGTCAAGGGAGTAATCCGCGTTCTGCAAGAGGAGGGGGTTAGGTTATCAGGTATAAGTATGGTTTTAGAGGGAGATATTCCAATTGGTGTGGGCTTAAGCTCATCAGCAGCTATTGAGATAGCCACTGCGGTCAGCCTGCAGATAATAAATGGCTTCACTATCTCACCATTGGAAATGGTCAAGTTATGCCAGAAGGCAGAGAATGAGTTTGTCGGAGTCAATTGTGGCATTATGGATCAGTTCATCTCTCTCCTGGGCGAAAAAGATAAGGCTCTTTTTCTGGACTGTCGCAGCCTTGAGCATGAACAGATACCACTTATGGAAAATTTAAGAATAGTTATCTGTAACACACGGGTAAATAGAAAATTGGCTGGCTCAAAGTATTATAATGAGCGAAGGAGGGAATGCGCGGAAGGAGTTTCTCTCCTCAGAGAATTTTTACCTGAGATTGACGCTCTTCGCGATGTGACAATTGATAGTTTTGAGAAATATAAACATCATTTGCCAGAAAACATAAAAAAAAGATGTGGGCATGTTATTCGAGAAAACGAAAGGGTTATTCAGGCAGTAGCTGCTTTAAAAGAAGATAATCTGGGAAAGTTTGGGAATTTGATGAATGAATCTCATCAAAGCTTGAGGGATGATTATGAAGTTAGCTCTGTTGAGTTGGATTTAATGGTGAAGATCGCCAGGGAAATAGATGGAGTATTGGGCGCCAGAATGACAGGCGCTGGGTTTGGTGGTTGCACAGTAAATCTTGTAGAGAAAAAATCAATCAATCAGTTCCATAAGATAATTATGGAAAAATATAAGAAAAAAACTGGGATTCAGCCTGAAATTTATATCTGTCAGGCTGAAAATGGAGCTGGTGAGATTGTTTACTAACCACCACGCCTTCCCTCTAACACCTAACACCTAATCCCTAACACCTAATCCGAGCTTGACGATAAAGTAGAATTAATCATATAATCTTTCTTTGAGTTTTAGAGCAAAAAGGATTCAAGGGTTCAGAGGTTCAGAGGTTCAGAACCCAGAACGGTGAACCCGGAACCCTGAACGGTTGGCTGGTGCCCTGGTGACATTTTTATGATTTTTGTATTTTGCCCGAAGGGCATAGCTTGCACACGGAGGCAATTAGAATGATAAATATGGAAGAATCTATTTTCATCATAATAATGATTCTGGTCGGAGTTTCTGCTTTCTTTATTGGCTATTTAATCAGGAAATTTCTTGCAGAGAAAAAAGTAGGAAAGGCAGAAGTTCTTGCACGACAGATGATTATTGAGGCAGAGAGGGAGGCAGAATCAAGAGGTAGGGAAGCCTCACTGGAGGCAAGAGAAAAAATCCATAAAATGAGGGCAACGCTTGAGAGAGAATCGCAAGTAAGACGCCAGGAGCTACTCAATTTTGAGAATCGCCTGCATAACAAAGATACCAACATCGATCGGAAAGCAAGCCTTTTAGAAAAGAAGGAGGAAGAGCTCTCCGTTCAGGAAAGGGAAATTACTTCTCGGCGAGCTGAAGTTGATTTAAAGAAGAAAGAGTTAGAAAAGATTCTGAATGAAGAAAAAGATAGGCTGGGAAAAATCGCCAAGCTAAGCCAGGAAGAAGCTAAGGAGCTTCTTTTTAAGAAGATGGAAGAAGGGATGAAGTATGAAGCGGCGGTGATGGCAAAAAAAATTGAGCAGGAGACGCGTGAGACTGCGATGAAAAAAGCAGGAGAGATAGTAACCCTTGCTATCCAGAAATGTGCTGTTGACCAGACAATAGAATCAACAGTCAGCGTGGTCCCTGTTTCCGATGAGATGAAGGGTAGAATAATCGGGCGTGAAGGAAGAAACATAAGAGCATTTGAAGGGGCAACGGGAATCAACTTAATTGTTGATGATACTCCTGATGCAGTGACTCTTTCAGGATTTGACCCAATCAGAAGAGAAATCGCCAGAATTGCGCTTGAAAAGCTGATTGATGACGGGAGGATTCATCCTTCTCGCATTGAAGAGATTGTGAAAAAAGTGCAGCAGGATATGGAGGTTACACTCAGGGAAGCCGGTGAACAAGCAGCGTTTGAGCTTGGCATTGCAGGGTTACACCCAGAAGTTATAAAATTAATTGGGAAATTAAAGTACCGGACGAGCTATGGACAGAATGTTCTTCAACATTCAAAAGAAAGCGCTCATCTTGCAGGAGTAATCGCCGCTGAGCTTGGAATGAATATCAAAATGGCAAAAAGGGCGGGGCTGCTACATGACATTGGTAAGGCTGTTAATCATGATGTTGAAGGAACTCACATTACGATTGGTGGCGATATTGCTAAGAAGTATAATGAAGCCCCTGATATTATTGATGCTATCCTCCATCATCATGGAGAGGGAGAACCTCAAACCCTACTCGCTGTAATTATTCAAACGGTTGATGCTATCTCAGGCTCTCGTCCGGGGGCAAGAAGGGAAATACTAGAAACCTATGTTCAGCGCCTAGGAAAGTTAGAAAAAATTGCAACTTCTTTTCCCGGAGTGGAAAGGGCATATGCTATCTCAGCCGGTCGTGAGGTGCGAGTTATGGTTAAACCTGAAAAGATAGATGATATTGGGGCTGGAAGCTTAGCTATAGAGATATCAAAGCGTATTGAAAAGGAATTGGAGTATCCCGGACAGATTAAAGTAACACTTATCAGAGAAGTAAGAGCAACAGAGTATGCGAAATAGCTCTACTAAGATTTTGTTTATTGGAGATGTTATAGGCAGATCTGGAAGAGACACCATTAAACAATTTTTGCCGCGGATAAAACAGGATAAAAAAATCTCTTTTTCCATTATTAATGGTGAGAATGTAGCTGCTGGAACAGGAATTACTCCAAAGACTGTCAAGGAGCTTTTCTCATATGGAGTTGATGTCATTACCTCTGGCAACCATTTTTGGGATAAGAAAGATGTTGCAGAAATCGTTGATGTAGAAAAAAGACTGTTGCGCCCAGCAAACTATCCTCCAGGAGTTCCGGGACATGGCTCAGTTATAGTTGAAACTGCTGATGGAGAGAGAATTGGTATCATCAATATTGCTGGAAGGGTGTTTATGCTTCCACTTGATTGCCCCTTCAGAAAGGTGGAAAGTGAAGTAGAAAACCTTCGCAAAGAAACCTCACTTATCATTGTTGACATCCACGCTGAAGCCACTTCTGAAAAAATAGCTATGGGCTGGTTTCTTGATGGAAAAGTCAGTGCCGTTATTGGCACACACACCCATGTCCAGACAGCTGATGAGATAATTCTCCCTAAGGGAACAGCATATATAACTGATGTTGGAATGACAGGATCGCAAGACTCGGTGATTGGAGTGAAAAAGGAGCTTGCACTGCACCGTTTCCTCTACCAGATGCCTATAAAACTTGAGGTTGCTGGTGGTAAAACTAAATTTTGCGGAGTCATCCTTGACCTTGACCCAATTACCGGGAAAGCTAACTCCATTGAGAGAATACAATATAAATAAGAGTTCAAAGGGCAGAGGGCATAGAGCATAGGGTAGAAGGTAATTAGAAAGCACGAAGCACGAAATAATAGGACAAATTTGAAGCACGAAATGCGAAGCACGAAACAAATTCAAATGACCAAAATTCAAATGTTCAAAACAAGTCTTGTTTCGGTCATTCGGATTTAGAATTTAGGATTTGTTTCGGATTTCGATATTCGAATTTCGGATTTAGAGCTTCTGGGGACTGGTGCTCTGGTGCACTGGTAACTTGTAAAGGCAAGTTATGGAAGAAGAAAGACGCATTTACACCATAAGCGAGATTACCCAAAACATCAAATTTATGCTTGAGGAGCAGTTTCCTCATATCTGGGTGGAAGGAGAGATATCAAATTTGTACGGCTCTTCATCAG
>CAZVBB010000102.1:0-4009 GCA_964625285.1 uncultured bacterium
TAAAGACTTCACTCAAGTATTTATCAGCCAACGGTGTTCTACTAGAGTATTTACTGTAAAGCCGAAACAAAAGGACAGCCAGTTTTTCTAATTCTACCCGACTTAAGCTATTCCTCTGGAGATATCTTCCATAGGGCGGAGTCTGTAAGCGTGAGTATCCCCAGCCTCTGGCGTACCGAACCCCTTTGGGACTGTCACCTTAAGAGATTAAATAGGTGTCTGTCCTATTAATTAGGAAATTAAATGGCTCTCTTCCAGGAATCGGGAAGCCCTTTCTCTTGCCCATATCCGCGGGCTCGTAATTGCCACCTATCCTGATTTCCAGGCTTCGTATTCTTGACGACGCTTCTCCAGTATCGCCGGCGGCACATTACACATTAAGGCCCACTGGGGCGCCCAGTTGTGGTAGTCCTCATTCTCCCAGACAGCATCCATTATCTTCCGGACGCCAGCCGAGTATTCTTGCATCTCAGCCGCAAAGGCGGTAAACATCTTCTCCGCGCCATCATGGGTCGGCTGGGCACCGTGCCGCTGTATTATGCGCCACATCGTCTGAGGGCAGTCGATCATGGGACATGGGCATAGCGTGTTGTAGCTAAAGGGCAGCCCCTCTTTTATTTCCCTGAAGAACGGTGAGGCAAGCGCCTCAGCCAGGCTGCAGTTATTGATGTTATGCGTAGCGAAGTGACAGAAAATGCATGGCTCAATATCCCCGCGATGGTTTATGTGAAAGTAGAATCTGCCGCCGGCGATGCAACCCCCAGTTAATGTGCCATCGCTCCAGAAGTCGGCAGGCACTATTGGTTTTGTCTGCCGGTAGTGGCGTATAGCAATGCGTAGTTGATTACGTTGCTGGGGGGTTGGCATCAGGTCCATATCCGGGTCATCGCCCACCGGCATATAGAGAAAAAGCCAGCCGTAGAGGGCACCCTTGGCGATGAGCAGGTCGATCCATTCTTCAGAGCAGATGGCATCCACGTTGTGGCGAGTCACCAGCGTGGAGAAGCCGAAGAGACAGCCTGCATGGCGCAGGTTATCCATAGCTTGCATCACCTGTTTGAAAGCTTCCTTGCCCCGCGAGGCGTCAGTGTATTCAGCCGGGCCGTTAACACTTATCTGCGGTGCGATGTTGCCAATTTCAACCAGCCTTTTCGCCATGGCCTTATCGATGAAGGACCCATTGGTATAGATCTGGAAGAACGACTTGTTATGCCTACGGAGAATGTCCAGCAGTTCAGGGTAGATGAAGGGCTCGCCGCCGAGAATGGTGAAGAGGTTGATGCCAATGTCCTCGGCCTCACCGAGCAACCGGTCGAATACATCTGGTCTCATATCGTCCTTGCGCTCGTAACTGCCCGCGTAGCAGCCCTCACAGCGATAATTGCACCTCATCGATGGGGATATGAGCATGATGGAGGGCGGGGTTATGCCATATTCTCGCATGCAGCGCTCACCTATCTCCGGATCATGAAAGAACTTATTTACCAGCACGCGCGCGATAAGACGCCGGCGCACATTAGGATGGGTATTTTTTAGCATTCGGCTCAGGAAGTCACGCCCAGGTTTTCCCTCAGCCAGCCAACTGCAGATGCGCTCGCCAACGATGATATTTTGCTCCTTCCCCCTAGCGATGTGGTCGATTGCGGTGATGAGATACCTGGCGGCCCTATTCGGGTTGTTCCCCAGAAGAACGAGAGCTTGACCTAACGCCCTTTCAGCAAATTCCCTCTTGATCCGATACGGGATTCGTCTACTGATGTCAAGTGCCATAACAATTCCTCTTTATTCTCTGGTTTTTCAACTCCATTACTGACTGCCAAAAGACAGCTCCGCATTTACATCTTAATCAACTGTAAGATTTGTTGTCAAGCGTTTTTGATCACTCCCCTTGACTTTACCGCAGACTCAGTTTATACTTAAGTTCACTGTTTAAACAGAAAAGGGGGTTTAGTTTATGCAAAAAGCGAATATTAAATTTAAAATAGCAGTTCTTCCCGGTGACGGGACAGGACCGGAAGTCGTTAGAGAAGGGCTGAAAGTTCTTGAGACAGCAAGCCAAATCCATAGCTTTCAGTATGAAGTTATTGAGTATGACTTTGGTGGAAACCGCTATCTCCGGAGTAAAGAAACTCTGCCCGACTCGGCTCTTGAAGAATTCAAGGAAATGGATGCAATCTTCCTTGGGGCAATTGGCCATCCGGACGTAGCTCCGGGAATACTTGAAAAAGGGATACTGTTGCGTATCAGATTTGCCCTTGACCAGTATGTGAATCTTCGTCCGGTAAAACTCTACCCCGGTGTGTGGACTCCTCTAAGGGACAAAAAACCCGAGGACATAGACCTTGTTGTCGTCCGCGAGAACACCGAAGGGCTTTACGCCGGGGCGGGCGGTTTTTTAAAAAAAGGCACGAAGGATGAGGTGGCAATACAAACATCCATCAATACAAAAAAAGGTGTCGAGAGATGTCTGCGATTTGCGTTTGAATACACTAAAAAAAGAAATAACAGAAAGCAACTTACCCTTTGCGGAAAAACTAATGTTTTAACCTACGCTTTTGACCTCTGGGAGAGAACTTTTTATGAAGTGGCGAAAGAATTTCCCGGGATAAAAACCAATTATGTGCATGTGGACGCTATAGCTATGTGGTTTGTCAAAAATCCGGAGTGGTTTGATGTTATAGTTACCGACAATATGTTCGGGGATATTATTACGGATTTAGGAGCGATGATTCAGGGCGGCATGGGAATAGCAGCCGGCGGGAACCTGAACCCCGAAGGAACCTCAATGTTTGAGCCGATTGGAGGCTCGGCACCAAAATATACCGGTAAAAATATGATAAACCCCTTAGCAGCAATCTCTGCCTGTCAGATGATGCTTGAACATTTAGGCGAGAAACAAGCGGCAACGTCCATTGAAAAAGGGATAGTATATGCTTGTTCACGTTTAAAGAGTCTTTCCGCAGGGGAGATGGGATACACAACTTCTGAAGTGGGTGATTTGGTGGCGAGTTTTATAAGAAAAAACAAAGGATGATGCTTAAACAATGCGAAAATTTAAGATTGCAGTAATCGGAATAGGACTTGTAGGAAGAGAAATTATTAAGATTCTCAAAGAAAGAAGTTTTCCTGCCTCAGAAATCAAGGTACTTGCCACAAAGGCAAGAACCGAGGAGATTGGTGGAGAAAAGTATGCCGTTTCAGCTACTACGGAGGAATCATTTCAGGGCATTGATATCGCCCTTTTTGCAGGAACAGAAGGGGCAAAAGGGGCATCAAAGCAGTTTGGGTGGCAGGCAGCAAACAGAGGGACAATCGTCATTGATAACGGAAGTGATTATCGACTTGATAGTCGCGTACCACTGATTATCCCTGAGGTGAATGCCGACCAGCTAAAAAACCACCAGGGCTTCATTTCCAGCCCTAATTGTGTCGCAATACCGTTGGTTCTCATTCTCGCTCCACTTCATCGCCACTCTAAAATAAAGAGAGTTATTGTCTCCAGCTATCAGTCTGTTTCAGGAACGGGTGGAGGGGCGGTTGAGGAGCTTCGCTCCCAGGTCAGTGCCATCGCTCGTGGCGAAGACCCAAAAAAGGTAGTTTACCCTCGCCAGATTGCCTTCAATCTCTTTCCTGAGATAGGAGGTATTCAGAGTGAATTTCCAGGGTATTACGACGAGGAAATTAAAATCATTAAAGAGACAAGAAAGATATTAAATGAGCCAGAATTTGCAATATCTGCTACCTGCGTTAGAGTTCCTGTGTATTTTGGCCACTCAGAGGCAGTCAACGTAGAGTTTGAAAAAAGGATATCCCCGGAAGAAGCAAGAGAGATATTGAGCTTTTCCCCGGGAGTTAAGGTAATTGATAAACCAGAGAAAGGGCTTTATCCTACGCCAATAGATGTGGCTGGAAAAGATGATGTCTATGTTGGCAGAGTAAGAGATGACTCATCATCTCCTAATTCCCTTAACCTCTGGATTGTAGGAGACAACATCCGAAAAGGAGCAGC
>CAZVBB010000103.1:0-3998 GCA_964625285.1 uncultured bacterium
ACTGGGGTCAGCCCAGAAGATGTCTTGATACCATGAGGGCAGAAAAAGAATTTGGGTTCAAGGCAAAGACAGGGTTTTTACCCCGCCAATTTATCCCGCCTACATCAGGCGGGATAGAGATAAATTGGCGGGGTGAAGAAGGATTAAAGAAAACAATTGATTGGTATAAAAATAAAACAAATTCAAGGAGATAATAGATGAAAATTGTCATTCTTTGCGGTGGTTTAGGCACTCGTCTTAGAGAAGAAACCGAGTTCCGCCCTAAACCTATGGTGGAAATAGGTGGCAAACCGATTCTGTGGCACATTATGAAAATCTATGCCCATTATGGATTTAAAGATTTTATTCTCTGCTTAGGGTATAAGGGTGAGATGATAAAGGAATATTTTTATAATTATGAGGTCTTAACCAATGATTTTACCATAGAACTTGGGAATTACAAGAATGTAGAAATACATAGTAATCAGACTGAAAAAGGCTGGCGAATTACTTTAGCTGATACAGGAGATAAAGCTTTAAAAGGTGCCAGACTAAAACGTGTGGAAAAATATATTGGCGATGACCAGTTTATGATGACTTACGGTGACGGCGTAGCCAACATAGATATTAATTCTCTTTTAGCATTTCATCAGGGTCACGGTAAAATAGGGACAGTAACAGGAATTAATCCTGTCACTCGTTTTGGAGAGTTAAAAGTAAAAGGCAATCAAGTTGAAAGTTTCTTTGAAAAACCTGAAAGCAGTTCAGAATTTATCAGTGGTGGTTTCTTTGTTTTTAATAGAGAAATTTTTAATTATCTCTCAACAGATGATAATTGCGACTTAGAAATCGGCACCTTGGAAACGATTGAGTTCTGTAGGCCAGATATCCTGCTTTCGGCAGAGTTCTGAAGTATTAACATTACCATTGAAGCTCTCTATAACCAGTGATAGTTTTTCTTGGGCTGTGAGTTTTCTCTTTGCCATTGCGACCTCCTTTGGGTTCTATTGTCTCAAACTCTACGGTCCCAAGTCTACACATTTTTTAAAGACCTTTTTCCTTCAGAAGGTCTGAAGCATTATAGAATTGAATGGCCTGTACCAAAATTAGTTATGTCAAAAAAGGATAGGAGTTTTAAACTTTATAAGGATTAAACATGGATTTTATCAATTTTGTAAAACAGTCAGCAAAGAAGAAAATTATTTATACCATTCATGCCATTGATTCGATGAATGCCGAAGATGAAATGATAACAACAGATGAAGTAAGATATGTAGTGTTCAACGGAGAGATAATAGAAGATTATCCGGAGGATAAGAGGGGGCATAGTTGTTTGATATTTAGTGCCCGGGGTAAAAGAGCAGTTCATGTAGTATGCTCGCCCAAAGAAGATTACCTTGCTATAATAACAGCATACATACCATCTTTAGAAAAATGGGAAGCAAATTTTAAGACGAGGAGGAAAAAATGAAGTGTTTATTATGTAATGGTGAAATGGAGAAAGCAATGGTTAGTTATACAGTTGATAGAAAAGGATACCACCTTTTCATTGAGAAAGTGCCATCTTATGTTTGTTCCCAATGTGGTGAGAAATATTTTGGAGAAAAAGAAGTGGATGCTATCCAGGATATGCTCAATGCATTTGAAGAAAAACTGCGACACGTTTTAGTGTCAGCATAGAAAAAGATTCAAGTTATAAGGGTTTAAAAAGTGAAAAAACTGAAACCAGAAAAAATAATTTCTGTTACTGGACCATCTATTACCGAGAAGGAGGTAAACTATGTAGCACAAGCCGCTAAAGACGGATGGAATAAAAAAATGTTTTATATTTCGAAAGGATTTGCCCATGGCTTCCAGACCCTTGAGGATAATACCGAGGTTTTTTATCAGATGTCGGAGTTCTTCCATCCCGAATGTGCCAGGGGGGTGCGGTGGGATGATTCGGCGTTTGGGATTCAGTGGCCAATACCGAAACCGATCACATCAGAGAAGGATAAAAAATTCCGGGTTTTTAAGAAATAAAGATAATAACCACAAATGAGGTAAGATATATGGTATTATTATGAGAAAAGAAGTTAAAGAATGGTGGAAACAAGCAAAAAGAGACTTAATAACAGCAGAGAACTGTAAGAATTCCAAAGATTATTATGCGTGCGCATTCTTTTGTCAACAATCGGTTGAGAAGGGGTTAAAGGCACTGTATATTGCAAAAAAGCGGATGTTCCCGGGTACAATACACTCGTTAATTTATCTTGCCACAGAGACCGATATGCCATCTAGATTCCATGCATTCTTAAGGCAATTGACACCAGAGTTTATTATGACGCGGTATCCGGATGCGGCTTATGGAACACCCTATGAACTCTATGACTATGACATCGCAGATGAAATCTTAAAAAATAGTAAGAAGGTGCTAAAATGGATCGAATCACAGATAGAAATGTAAAAGAATGGATTAACCGTTTCTTAATGGTAATTGATGATAAATATTCCGCAGAAAAGGTGTTACTATTTGGAAGTAGAGCAAGAGGGGATAATCTAATTGATAGCGATGTTGATATGATCATCGTGAGTAAAAAATTTAAGGGTATTAACTGGTTGAAACGAATAAGGAATATTTCTGTTGAGTGGGAGGGTCTGGTTTCATTGGAGCCGCTTTGCTATACTCCAGAGGAGTTTGAGGAGAAGAAAAAGGAAATCGGGATTGTGAACGAGGCTGTGAAAGAGGGGATAGAATTAGAGGTGAGGGTGTGAAGATGTGTCTTGCTATATAACAGCATATATGCTGAGCAGTGAGCAGAGAAAAAGTGAGCAGAGAAAAAATGAAGTGTTTATTTTGTAAGGGTGAACAAGATAAAAGTAACTCGGATAGAAGGAATTGATGAAATGAGATTGCTGGTTACTGGTGCCCAAGGTGTAAGATGGAATGATCCGGTGTTTGGGATTGTATGGCCGGATGGGGTGAATGTAATTTCGGAGCGCGACCGTAATTACGCGGATTTCAAATCATGAAGCGGGTACTGCTTACAGGAGCAACAGGATTTATTGGCAATTATGTGGTTAAGGAACTGTTAAAACAGCAGTGCCATATTATTGCGACTTCCCGAAACCAGAACAGGGTCCGTTCTTACGAGTGGTTTTCTCAAGTAGAATATATTCCATGCGATCTGAATGTGATGCAAGAGAATTTTTTTCAGTTTTTTCAGCAACCTGATTTACTGATTCACCTATCTTGGGAAGGATTGCCGAATTACAAAGACTTGTTTCATTTAGAGGGCAATCTGTTTTCAAATTACCAGTTTCTAAAAAATATGCTTGAACATGGGCTGAAATCTCTGGTCGTAACAGGTACATGCCTTGAA
The DNA here is from genome assembly GCA_964625285.1 of uncultured bacterium. Lineage (GTDB taxonomy): Bacteria > NPL-UPA2 > NPL-UPA2 > NPL-UPA2 > NPL-UPA2 > NPL-UPA2. Next base: position 3,342 of record CAZVBB010000103.1, read on the forward strand.
TATGGAATGCAAAGTGGGGCGTTAAGAGAAGATATGATGCCAAAACCTGACAATCCCTATGGTCTTGCAAAGGATACTTTGAGAAAGTTTTTGGAACAACTGCAAAAAAAGATTGATTTTGAATTCAAATGGGTTCGATTATTTTATATGTATGGGAAAGGACAGAGTCCCAATTCAATCTTATCTCAATTGGACAAAGCATTGGAAAAAGGAGATACCAATTTCAACATGTCTGGAGGCGAGCAATTGCGGGATTATCTGCCAGTTGAAAAGGTTGCTGAATACATCGTGAAGATTTCGATGCAGAATAAAGTGAACGGAATTATCAATTGTTGCAGCGGTAATCCCATTTCTATCAGGAGCCTTGTAGAAAATCACCTAAAGAAAAATCAAAAAAGCATTCACCTAAATCTGGGGTATTATCCATATCCCGATTATGAGCCTATGGCTTTTTGGGGCGATGATAAAAATTAAAAAGTATTTTAAAGCAAGAGATGCAATGAAGGCAAAAATTAAATCAAGAATAGATTTAGAAAAGAGAACGAAACTTGAAAATGGAATAAGGGTAAAAATTCACGATTCAAGACCTGACCCTGTATGACAAAGAAACTGGAGAGGATATTGGGGCGAGACCTTTTTCTAAAGAAGGGTGGACGC
>CAZVBB010000104.1:0-3976 GCA_964625285.1 uncultured bacterium
AAAAAATGCGCGAAATAGTTAAGGCTAACATTCCTTTTATTGAGGATATCTTTCCACGGGAAGAAGCAATAAAAATATTTGAAGAGTTAAATGAGCCATATAAAGTAGAGCTCTTGCAAGAGATGGATAACTGTAATGCAACTATCTATCGTCAGGGGGAATTCACTGACCTCTGTCGGGGGCCACATCTTCGCCAAACTGGCGAGGCAGGAAAGCACTTTAAGCTTCTTGACATTGCCGGAGCATACTGGCGTGGAGATGAACGCCGCCCGATGTTACAGCGTATTTATGGAACAGCCTTTTTAGAGGAGGCAGAGCTCCAGCACTACCTTGAAATGCAGGAGGAGGCAAAGAAACGAGACCACCGAAAATTGGGAGTAGAACTTGACTTGTTCAATGTTGGCGGTGAGATTGGTGGAGGACTTGTCTTATGGCATCCAAAAGGAGCAGTGATTAGAGGTGTCATTGAGGATTTCTGGAGAAATGAGCATACCAAAAGAGGCTACCAATTGATTTATACCCCGCACATTGCCAATGCAAGCCTCTGGAAAAAGAGTGGACACCTGAATTACTATCATGACCTTATGTACCCGCTAATCAATGTTGATAATGAGGGATATCTTCTTAAACCAATGAATTGCCCTCTTCACATTCAGATATACAAGTCTTACCAGCGCAGTTATCGTGACCTTCCCATTCGCTATGGGGAATTGGGCACTGTCTATCGTTATGAGCGCTCAGGAGTTCTTCATGGGCTACTGCGTACTCGCGGTTTTACCCAGGACGATGCTCACATTTTTTGCACACCAGAGCAGGTATCCGATGAAATATCAGGAGTAATTGAGCTGGTTAAATTTATGATGAAATCCTTTGGCTATAAGGATTTAAAAGTTGACCTTAGCATTCGGGACCCTCTGCATAAAGAAAAATATATGGGAGGAGAGGAGAAATGGCATCAGGCTGAGGAGGCACTACTTACTGCGATTAAGGGAAGTGGATTTGACTACAAGAAAGAAGAGGGAGGAGCGGTTTTCTATGGACCAAAGATAGATATTCATCTCGCAGATGCTATTGGGAGATGGTGGCAGGGACCAACAATCCAGTTTGATTTTAACCTTCCGTCACAGATGGATGTCACCTACATTGGCGCTGATGGTAAAGCTCATGATGTTATAATGATTCATCGTACAGTTCTTGGTGCAATAGAGAGGTTTATTGCTGGATTGATAGAATACCATAAAGGGGCACTTCCAATTTGGTTGGCTCCAATTCAGGTTATAGTTTTTACTATCAGTGAAAAACAAGAAAGTTATGCAACCGGGGTTCTCGCTGCGCTTCTAAATGCAGGGCTGCGTGCTGAACTGGGAAGGGAAGATGGAACAATCAATGCCAAGATTCGACAGGCAGAAATAAAAAAGGTTCCCTACATGCTAATTATTGGAAATAAAGAGGTGAGCGAAGAAACAGTTTCAGTCCGCGAGAGAAAAACGCATAAAAATATGGTAATGAAAATAGAAGAATTTGTTGCTCGTGCAAAAGAAAAAATTAGAAATAAGGAGGTGAGCTAAATAGATAAAAAAGTGAGAGTAAACAAGGCGATAAGAACAGGAGAGGTAAGAGTCATCGGAGCAGATAACAACCAGATTGGAATAGTGTCTCGCGAGGTCGCATTGAAGTTAGCGAGAGAGAAAGGGCTGGATTTGGTAGAAGTGGCTGCAGAAGCTGAACCTCCGGTGTGTCGCATTATGGACTATGGAAAGTATAAATATGAGCAATCAAAAAAGGCACACCAAGCGCGTCAAAAGGAAAAGAAAGGAGGAGTGAAGGAAATAAAGATGCGCCTGAAAATAGAAGAACATGACTATCAGGTAAAGTTGCGTCATGCACAGGAGTTTCTGAATGCAGGACACAGGATTAGGGTGACAGTCGTATTTTACGGGAGAGAAAGAAATCATCGAGATATCGGCAGGAAAATTTTAGAGCGCTTGACCTCTGACCTGGTTACATCAGGGCGAGTAGAAGGAGCTGTCAGGGAAGAGGGAGGGAGTATAGCTCTGGACATTGTTCCCAAATCTTAATACTACTACACTGTGAATCAGACATCAGACCATAGACGTCAGACATTAGACATAGAAGAAGAAAATGGATTTGAAGAATTGAGGTCTCTGAAAAAAGCCTCAGAGCCCTCTGATTACACAGATTCTAAAAAGATTACACAGATTTTCTTATCGATGCTTTAATCTGTGTAATCGAGGTTTAATCGGCGTAATCAGAGATTTCTGGGTTATTTCAGAAATCTCAAGAATTATGGATAAAAAGTTAGGAGAGTTTATGGATGCCTCAGGGGTTAATTTCTTACCTAAAAAAGTCTGAGGTCTAAAGTCTGAGGTCCAATGTCTGAATTGCAACTACTATAAGGAGATGTTGTGCCAAAGTTGAAGACAAAACGAGGAGCTGCAAAAAGATTTCAGGTAACAAAAAGAGGGAAGATAAAGAGAAAAAAAGCATTTAAAAGCCACATTCTTACGAAAAAATCGCCTGGAAGAAAAAGAAAGCTAAGACAACCAGATTTTATTGACAAATCTGATGAAAAAGGAATCAAAAAGTTGATTCCATACAAATGAATGAGGGCTCTGCAAAAACTCTTTAGAGCCCCCTGAATTAGAGATTTCTGACTTTTTTAGAAATCTCAATGAATGATGAGAGGAAGTAATGACACGAATTAAAGGTAGTGTTACATCAAAAAAAAGACATAAGAAGTACATTAGTGAGGCAAAGGGATTTTGGGGGGGGAGGAGGAGACTCTATCGCACTGCCCGGGAGGCCGTAGAGCGAAGCTGGCTATATGCCTTTCGTGACCGCCGGGTGCGGAAAAGAGAATTTCGAAGATTATGGATTGCGCGTATAAACGCTGCTACGCGGCTTAATGAGATAAGTTACAGTAAATTCATTAAAGGACTTGCTGATGCTGGAGTGGAGCTAGACAGAAAAATTCTCTCTGACATCGCTGTGCGGGATTCGGAAACATTTAAGAAATTGGTAGCAATAGCAAAACAGAAGTCAGAATCAGAAGTGCACCAGAGCACCAGGCACCAGAACACCAGTTAGGAGTTAAGAGTCAGAATAGAAGGGAAGGGGATTGACTCATCTACATTCTCTCCTTCTTGATGGGAGGGATATGGATTGCGGGGCAAGAATGTCCCGCCTATCGCATTTGCTGGTGCGCTGGTGACTGGTGCTCTGGTGCACGTGTAACTGGTGACTGGGGACTAGAATATGAATGTAGTAGTAATTGGCTGTGGCCGGACTGGCTCGGCTCTTTCTAATATTCTTTCTTTGCAAGGACACAGTGTTGTCGTTATTGATATCTCTGAGGAGCGCTTTAGTAACCTGAATGTCCAATTTAGTGGTATTACCATCCTCGGGAGCGGAACGGATTTGAATACTCTAAAAGAGGCAAATACGCACAATGCTGATATTTTTGTAGTCACCACTGGCGATGACAATGTGAATCTGGTATCAGCCCAGATAGCAAAGAAAATCTTTAATGTCCATCGCGTGCTGGTAAGAGTAGAGGACATACAAAAGATAGATATATACTGTCACTACGAGTTAGAAGTAGCTTCTGCAACTAATCTCCTTGCGGAGCATCTGGCAGAAATGATAAAGACTCCTCAACAGATAAAGATAATAAGCAGCATTGGAGGAGTTGACATTGTCAGATTCAAGGTGCCCACGCTTGAGGCTGCTGAAGGCTTATCTCAGTTAATCAAAACAGGCAGTTTTCACTCCTACATTGTGCTTACCAATGGAAAGGCGATAACAAACAATCTGGGAAATGATATTTTCCCTGATTCGGAAGTCATCGGTGCAGTTTCAAAAGGTAAAGTAGGACATCTTGTACGAGTTTTAGAGATTTCTGAGAAATTCAGAAATCTCTGATTACGCCGATTAAATACCGATTACACAGATTAAA
>CAZVBB010000105.1:0-3968 GCA_964625285.1 uncultured bacterium
CTTCTCTATTGCGAGAACGGTGGCTTTAACCTTGCGCATTAGCCTCAACGTTTTGGCACCTACTACGGGGATGTCAAATCGCATATCTTGCTGAGACTTGCTCATTTTTACGACGACAGCTCCGTTCTTTGCCAGAGTAGCTCCTCTACGAATACAACTATCGGTTCCCTCAATTGCCTCAATGGAAAGGATTATTCCGTTTTTGATGAGGATGGTTTGCCCAATGTCCATCGGGCTGATTTCCTTTAAGATCTTGCGACCAAGTTCAGCATCTTTTAATTCTCTATTGGTTGGCTTTCGCTCCGTGAGAACACCTTCTTGAGATAGAAATGCGGATAGGTATTTGCGGCTGTCAATTAGCTCAATCCCTTCCTGGGATAGCTCACTTGCTATGGCGCCAAGTACTGATTCGGTTTGTTTTGTCTCTAATTTAGAAAGGAGAGAGTTAATCCTCTCATCAAAATCATGGCTACTCAAGAGAAGGCTTTGCGGGACTACTCCTATCATTGCTACTTGCCTTACCCTGCGGGATTTAAAAAACTCTACTATTTGCTCGAGCTCGCCAACATGCAGCCATCTTATTTCTTCAACCTCATTTTTTAACTGTGGTGAGGCGTGCCCGATAAGCGCTACGGCAAATATTTTCGTCCCATTTTTATTTGCTTCCTTACTTAGCAGAAGAGGAAGTTTTCCGCCTCCGGCAATTAAACCAATTTTTTCCACTATTGTTTTGACCTGCCCATTTTTCCATTCTGGATATCTTTAATAAAGGCGATGAGTTCTACAATTTCTGGTATTTTTTCCACCTCGTACTCTATTCTCTCAAGTGCCTGGGATATATTGAGTTCTGAGCGGTAGAGTAACTGGTAAGCTCTCTTTAAGATTGAAATCTTGGCATCGGAGAAGTTAGCTCTCTTCAAGCCAATAATGTTTAGCCCTCTTATCTTTGTGGGGCGACCATCAGCAAGCATAAATGGCGGTATATCCTTGACGACTTTGGAGTAGCCTCCAATGAAAGCCAATTTCCCTACTGTCACAAAGTGGTGAATCCCTACCATTCCTCCTATCCACACTTCATTTCCAATCGTTACATGTCCTCCTAACGAGGTTAAATTAGTCATTCCGACGGAGTTTCCTATTCTACAATCATGGGCAATGTGAGAGGAAACCATTAAAAAACAGTTGCTTCCGATTATTGTTTTCCCTATGCCACCAGCGCTGCCGCGGTGAATGGTAACATACTCACGAATGATGTTATTGTCTCCAATTTCAAGAAAGGTTTTCTCCCCGCGAAATTTTAAGTCCTGCGGCTCGGTTCCAATGACAGCTCCACTGAATATTTTATTATTTTTGCCGATTTTGGTTTCACCAGTGATGAAAACATTGGCAGCAATAGTAGTGCCACTGTCAATGGAGACGTTTTCCCCGATTGAGCTGGCAGGCCCAACCTCGACATCGGGAGCTAATCTCGCCTTGGGGTGAATAATTGCCAGTGGATGAATTTTAGACATGTGGTAAGGAAAATAGGAGCTCTGCCTCAGCAACGATTTTAGTGTCAACGCGGGCAACAGCGGCTACCTTTCCTGCCTCCTGACGAATTCTTTTGACTTCAATCTCCAGTCTCAATTGGTCACCTGGAAAGACGGGGTGACGCAGCTTAACTTTGTCAATGGCAGCGAGGTAAGCCAACTTTTCACTGCCTTTCCACTTCCTAAGCATTAGAACGCCGGCCGTCTGTGCCATTGCTTCAACAATTAATACACCAGGCATAATTGGCTTGTTAGGGAAATGCCCCGAAAAGAATGGTTCATTAAAAGTAACGTTTTTGATGCCGACAATTGTCTTGTCCTCTACCATCTCAATAATTTTGTCAACAAAAAGGAAGGGGTGTCGGTGAGGAAGTATCTCCTGAATCTTTTCTATGTCTAACACCTGATTATCAGGGGCATCCTCCTCAGCGAAATGCTTTTGTAGCTTCCGCACCAAGGCAATATTCAGGTGATGTCCTGACCTGGTGGCAAGAATATGAGCATTAAATAGTTGACCAAGAAGGAGGTCTCCCAGGAGGTCTAATATTTTATGTCGCACAAATTCATCGGCAAATCTCAACTCCCCATTTTTAACATTATTCTCTCCGATGACAACTGTATTTCCATAATGCGCTCCCTTGCCGCATCCTTGTTTTATAAGCTCTTCAACCTCAGTCTCCAGGCAAAAAGTTCTTGCAGGAGAGAGTTCTTTTTCAAAGATTGCCCGAGTAATTGGAAATGAGGCGAACTGAGTTTTGATGAGCGGGTGGTCATAATCAAGTATGAAAGAGATTTTGAGCTCATCAGCAGGGATAGCAATAATGGAGGCGCCATCTTCTGAAATTGAGATTGACCGGGTTAATGCTTTGCGTATCTTCTTTTCTTTCTGGTCCTGGATTCCTGCTCTTATGAGCATCTCTACAAATGGAGCAGCACTTCCGTCAACTTCAGGAATCTCATCGGCATTGATTTCAATGATTAGATTATCTATGCCAAGACCCATCAAGGCTGCCATAAGGTGCTCTACGGTGTGCACTTCAGCGTTACCTGCCCGCAACGTTGTGCGTCGTGGAGCAGAAGTAACGGAGGAAATTTCTGCCTTAATTACCGGCTTTTGCGGAAGGTCAACTCTTACTAATTTTATACCACTAAACGGGGGAGCAGGCTTCAAGACAATGGTGGATTTAACTTTCGTATGCAGCCCAATCCCAGAATAACTTATCTCTTCTTTAATCGTCTTCTGTTGTTCCATTTTCACCTTTCAATGAATGTTAGTTCACAAGTTCACAAGTTGACAAGTGTCCTCTACTCTCTACGTGTTCTAACTGGTGCCTGGTGCTCTGGTGCGCTGGTGACCCCTATTCCCTTTCACCATCCAATTGTGAAATACAGTTCTCCTTCCTCGCGCTCAATTGAATATCCATAGTCAAGGCGAACCGGACCAATTGGCGTCTTCACCCTCAACCCTACTCCGATGCCTATGCCAGAGGAGCTGCCGAGACCCCTTCTCCTGAGATAACCGGCATCAAGAAAAGCAGCTAACCTTATATCCCGAACTAACGGATATGTAAGCTCAGCATTAAAGATAAGCATTTCATCCCCTCCCAATGGCTCTCCTGTGCCGTCTACAGGACCAAGACCACGTTCGGGATAACCGCGAACAGTATGAACTCCCCCGAGAAAGAAACGTTCATAAAAAGGAGCATCATCAGTAACAAAACCACCCCTCCCTCTCAAGTCAAGAACAAGCCGCTCCAATCCTTCAAAAGGAGTGAAAAACCATCTTGTCTCTCCAGTATATTTATTAAATTCAACATCACCCCCAAGCATCCCTCCGGCAATCTCAGCAGTGATCTCGTGGCGGTGACCACTGGTGGGGTGAATTGGCATGTCTCTCTGGTCATCAACAAGCCCGAGAATTAAGCTATTGGTGGTGAATGTTGCCGCTATAATGTGTGGCGGCGCTCCAGCTTTTACATCAGTAATCGTTATATCCTCATGTTTATAGGCAACTGTTCCATAAAGAAACTCTCCAAGCCGGTGGCCAAGTCGCAATTGCCACCCTGCCCTCCCCTCTGTGTAAAATCTCCAGTCACTCGTAGCTCTATAAATGTCAAATCCGAACAACATCGGACGGTCAAACAGCCAGGGCTCGGTGAAGCTCAGCTCATAGTGAGTTCGCTCTCTTCCAATGTCTGCCTCTAACCTTATCTTTTGACCGTCACCGGTAAAGGTGGGGGGATTGGTAATGTCAAAATTGTCTTGCGATACGCTGACCATTCCTCCAAGCCCGAAATACCCATAACTAATACCGAAGAGAAGGGTTCCTGTTTTTCTCTCTTCAACTTCAAATATAAGGTTTTTTCTGTCCGGTGCGCTGCCCTCAGTTGTATACCAGTTTACCTCATAGAAAAAGCCTAAACCATGAATCTTCAGGCG
>CAZVBB010000106.1:0-3967 GCA_964625285.1 uncultured bacterium
AAAGTCCGCAAGAGGCGGGAGAAGCTGACCAATGACGGCAAGCTTACCATACTGGCGGCTGACCATCCGGGTCGGGGGGTAACAGCCTCTAACGGAGACCCACTGATTATGGGTAATCGTCATCAGTATTTAGGAAGGGTACTGAGAGTGATCGCTTCAGAGGAGTTCGACGGCGTGATGGGGACCACCGATATTCTCGAAGACCTGTTTTTGGTTAACTACCTCTTAAAGGAAAATGGCAAAAAGCCCTTCTTGGACAATAAAGTCCTCCTGGGATGTATGAACCGTGGCGGTATCTTTCAGGCGATCTTCGAGATGGATGATCGCTATACCTCGTGGACCGCTGAATCTATTCATCAAATGGGGCTGGATGGGGCGAAGCTCATGTTCAGGCTGGACCTCACTTCCGCTGACTCATGCGCAACTATTGACTACACCGCCCAGGCGATACGTCAACTCAACAGGTATGAGATTCCTGCCTTTGTAGAATGCTTGCCGGTGGAGAGAGCGGGCAATAAGTATGCTGTCACCAAAACCTCAGCGGCACTAATCCGGGTGATCGGGATTGCAACAGCCTTGGGAGATTCCTCACGCAACATCTGGCTTAAGGTTCCCTACGTAGAGGACTTTAAATCGGTAGCAAAATCCACCACCTGTCCTATTTTAATGCTGGGAGGGGCAGCGCGTGGAGACCCGAGGCTTGTGATAGAAGAGATCATAATGGCTCTCAAGGCGGGTAAGAACGTTCGGGGCGTGTTGCTCGGCAGAAATGTCCTTTTCCCCTCTAAAGAAGATCCCCTATCAGTGGCTTTAGCGGTTAATGGGCTTGTCCATAATGGACTCTCTCTTCAAGAGACCATGGATAGACTGCATCAGACTCGCGGAAAAGATATGAACAGACTAATAGGCTGAAGACAAATGAGAGCACCAGTCACCAGAGCACCAGTTGCAGAGGTTCAGAGGTTCAGGGGTTTTCAGAACCCAGAAGGTAATTAGAAAGCACGAAATACGAAGCACGAAACCGACTGAAAGTCATCCTGGTGAGTTCCTTCGTCGCTAACTCTCCTCAGGATGACGCCTTGGCGTCAGTTTAGAATTTAAAATTTAGAGGATATATGAAGCTGGATGGGAATCTTATCGTTGGTCAGTCTGGCGGCCCGACAGCGGTGATCAATGCATCGTTGGCAGGCGTGATAGAGGAAGCCCAAAAACATACCAAGATCAAAAGAATCTATGGAATGGTTCGTGGAGTCCTCGGGCTGCTGGATGAGGATTTGTTGGATTTAAGCAAGGAAGATTCCTTTACAATTGAGAGGTTGAAATACACTCCTTCTGCTGCCTTAGGCTCATGTAGACACAAGTTAAGAGATGAAGATTTTGATGCACTATTGGGCATACTCCAAAGGCATAATATATGCTATTTTCTCTATATCGGTGGTAACGATTCTATGGAGACAACCCACCGGATACGAGAGCTGGCTGACGAAGAAGGCTATGCGCTCGCGAGCATTGGTATTCCCAAGACGATTGACAACGACCTCGTTGAAACCGACCACTGTCCGGGTTATGGCAGTGTTGCCAGGTGGGTGGCGATCGCCACACGGGACGCCGGGCTTGACACTGAAGCCATAGGCATAATAGATAAAGTAAAAGTGATTGAGACGATGGGGCGGGACAGCGGGTGGATCACCGCTGCTACGGCACTGGCCAGGGAGGGGGATAAAGATGCTCCTCATCTGATCTATCTCCCTGAAAGGCCATTTATTAAGGAGAGATTCTTGGAAGATGTTAAAAGGATATATAAGGACCTTGGATATGTTGTGGTCACGGTATGTGAAGGACTAAAAGATGAGAAGGGGCGGACTTTAGTGGAGTCTCAAAGCAAGGTAGATGTTGATTCTTTCGGCCATGCCCAGCGTGGCGGTGTGGGCGAGTATCTGTGTGCGCTCATAACGAGTGAGCTTGGGCTTAAGGCAAGGGCAGACAAACCCGGGACTATCCAGCGAGTTGGAGCTTCATTAGCTTCCAAGACCGATCGAGAAGAGGCTTATTTAGTGGGAAAAGAAGCGGTCAGGCGTGCAGTGAGAGGGGATACTGACCTTATGGTCACATTAGATAGGGAGCCGTTATCAGAATACAGGTGCACCATTGGAACAGCCGCACTTGAGAATGTGATCGGTCGGGCAAAGCCTGTTCCAGATGAGTATATAAACGAAAGAGGCAACGATGTGACAGAGAGCTTCATAGAATATGCAACACCGCTCATCGGCGACCCACTGCCAAAATATGTCCGATTGAGAAAGCCGGGACAATCAATCTTACGAGGTTCAACCTCACAATGTATGTCTTAGGAATAAGTGGCAGCCCGAGAATTGGCGGAAATAGCGATATTTTGCTTGATAAGGTGCTCTCGGGGGCCAAAAGCAAAGGCGCTAAAACAGAGAAAATTATTTTAAATAATCTTAAGTTCTCTCCCTGCCAGGAATGCGATAAAGTAAGAGACGATGGCAGTTGCATAATAGAAGATGATATGCAGCCTCTCTACAAAAAAATTGGAGAAGCAGATGTGCTAATTTTAGTCTCCCCGATATTTTTTGGTAGCCTAACGGCTCAGACAAAGATGATGATAGATCGTTTTCAGTGCCTCTGGATGGCAAAGTATATATTAAAGAAGAAGGTCTGCGAGAAGAAAAAGGAGGGTTACTTTGTTTCTATAGAGGCGTCTGCGCGGAAAGACTTTTTTGATAACGCAAAATCGATTGTAAAAAATTTCTTTGTTACTATCGGCGCAAATTATAAAGAAGAGCTTCTCTATATGGGAATTGATGAAAAAGGAAGTATTCTGAAACATCCTGATTTTTTAAAAAAAGCATTTGAACTGGGAGAAAGAATTGTGGCACATTGGGGATAATGGCGCGCACAGAAAAATTAGTTTTGGTGGGAGTGGTCAGCCGGAAGAAGGATTTAGAGATTGCCTTCAGTCAACATTGGTATCGGATGCCACTCAAGCATGCTCCTAAGAGGAAGGCGGACTTTCTGGCACTCTACCAGACCCGTAAATTTGGGAAGGATGGGAAGTCGATAAATTACTATGCTCCGATCAAAGATTCTTCGGTTGTCTCTCGCAGAGAGCTCCTTCTTGAAGAGCCAGACCACCCCAGAGCTAATGAACCTTACCGCAGGCTCCAGTTGGGCAAATTGCGCCCAACTCCCAGAAGGATTGAAAACAGAAGCCGCCGAAGGGTCGTCTTCGGCTTCACAACTTTGGAGAAGTTGCTCTCTTCATCGGAGGTCGGCCAACTATTCAATATATGTCCGATTGAGGATATAATGAGAGAAACTTTAGCCAAAAATGGTATCGAAGCATCTCACGAGTATTGCCTTATGGAGTCCAGACGCTGCAAGTATCGGCTGGACTTTGCCATATTCTGCCAACGAGGCAGGATAGATGTGGAATGTGATAATGAAAGATGGCATCTACAGCCTGCCCGCCGAATCAAGGACCAAGGACGCAACAAGTGGTTAAACCAACACGGCTGGGTTGTGCTTCGCTTCCCCGGCAAGCAAATCAAAGATAATCCGGAACGCTGTATTGCTTCTTTGAAGCAAGTCATCCAGGAGCTTGGCGGATGTTAATTATTTACGTGATTAAAATAAAAATATAAATATAGGGACACTTCCCATATTATTTTTCCTCTTCTTCTTTGTGTGAATAAATATGGGAAGTGTCCCTATATTTCCTATTATTACTATATTTCCTATTATTAAACTACTTTATACCTCAGCCAAAGATTTGATGGGTGTTTTTGTAGGTGAGAAAAAATTCTTTGATAAGCCAGTTCTGGTCTCATTATTGCCTGACTCCGAGACAAAAGTAATCGGTTTTATTACAAGAGAAGACCTTAATTCGTTGGGTTTAAGTGGCTCTGTTGCTGTTTATATGCCACAGGCATATAATTTCGCTGGC
>CAZVBB010000107.1:0-3939 GCA_964625285.1 uncultured bacterium
ATGTATGTCGTAATTACGTGTGCAGTGTGCCAACGACAGATATTACAAAAATACCGGAGTTGATGCAAGAATGAATAAATGGATGAAGATGGCATCATTGGTAGTTCTATTGATTGGAGCTGGATATTTTTTTGGGACAATCTGCAGACAAATTGGCTTTGCCTACGAGTTAATACTTGCCCCATCCAGAGAACTCATAAACTTGTTATTACGGTTTCTTCTGGCCCTAATCGCTGTAGGGGTAACTGCTGGATTAGTATCCGCACTTTTGCGACCGGTATGGATCGGAATGCTTGCCTTCGCCCTCTCCGGACTAGCTATACTCCTGGGTTGGCAGGTAATAACAGGCAGCAGTATCCTCTTGATATTGGCGTACATTCTTATTGCGTCCTTTTATACAGTAGACGTTGCCAAAGCATTAAACCAATATACCAAATTTTCCGTACATCCTCTTGTAAAAGGGCAAGGTATACTGCTAATATTCCTTATCTTCATAGCATCTGGTGGCCTGGGATTTGGTAGTGCTGCTCATATTAAACAAGAAGGATTTTATATACCCAAACCTTTCATCGAAATGTTCACAGAGCAAATCGGAAAGTTGCTCTCGGCTCACGTGCCGGAGGAAAAGCGCGAGGAAGTAATGGTTAACTTCAAAAAAGAATTCCCCTCTACCATATCTCGATTCTCTGAGCAGACGGCAAAACATTATAAGCAGTTTATCCCGCTAATAATAGCCGCAGGCTTATTCATACCTTTATTAGTAGTTGCTCGCATGGTAGCCTGGGTGCCTGCCCTGGTTCTAAGAGCCATCTTTCCCTTGCTTACAGCACTGGGGATAACAAAGGTAATTAACGAAACGCAGGAAGTGCAGAGGCTAATCATCGATTAACTAAAGACACTCAGCCCGTAGAGAAACGCCTTTTTCTTCTAATCATATCAACAAATGCCTCTAGTCTGGTGGCAATACCAGCCTCAGCAGAGTGCTCATCAAGGACAAGAGTAAGAAGTGGGATTTCTAATTGTTTCCTTTCTTCATCTTCAACAAGAACGTGAAGGAGAGAATCGGGTCCACACTCAAATGACATACAGCATACCACTCCATCAACGGCGCCGGTGCGAAAGAAATGACAGGCAGCTCCGACCACCTTTCTTCCAAATGTCCAGAATATTTCATCTTTCCATGCAATTGCCTCTTTACCTATAACTGCCGAAGGGAGCATCTCAGCGGTTACGATATGACAATTGAGTTGATGTAGCCGCCGGATGAGATCCATATTTACATAATCATCGTAAAGATTATAAGAGCGTCCAATTAAGCCGATTTTCAGTTTGGAATTATTCTGCTCTTTCCCCTCACTCACTCGACTATTCACTCTTTTCATTACCCCTTGCGATTTGCTATCCATCGCCTCCTGTGGAGTTAGCCCTCTCTCCATTGCTTTCTCAAACTCTTTCTGTTCAGCGTTCGCCTTTGCCAGAGCAGCTCTCGCTACACTCCACCTCACGCCCATTGCCCGACCTAAGTCCTGGAAAGAACGCTCTACACTTATCCCATTTTTCAAGTCAAAGCAAGTATCAATGACAGGTGGAAGCTGAGCAAAGCCAGCCCTGATTATATCAGGAAGCCCAATCATCTTCGGACAGGTAAAGGCATCTTTTTCTACACTAACAAGGCGGGGAATAAAGAGACAGTCCACTTTCTCTTTTATCTGTTCAACATGTCCGAATACAAGTTTTACCGGGAGGCAGGTATCATCAATAGCTATTTTCGCTCCATTTTCCATTATCCTCTTATTCGTCGGTGGTGACAGAACAATCTCACCTCCCAGCTCAGTAATGAATCTCTTCCAGAGTGGGTAGTAGCAATAATAAAGAAAGCATCTCGGTATTCCAACCCGCATTCCAGAAACTTTTTTGCAAAATTTTTCCACTTTAACTATCCAATCACAAGTCCACCGTTTAAGGGTTCCGGGTTCACCGTTCTGGGTTCTGAACCTTTGAACCCTGAACCTCTGAACCCCTGAATCCTTTTTTTCATTTCATCTTAGCTTGCTACCATCAAACAGCACATCTGAAAGCCCAGTGTTAATTTTTACATCCTTGACCACAGTAACTATTTCTATCCCGGCACCTGCAAGCGCCCTTTCCATCATCTCTATCTGTGGTTTCATCATTTTCTCTATCATCTTTCTTTCCGCTGGAGGCATTTGTTCTAATTCTCTCCGTATTTCTTCCAGACCCTTTCGCATTTCCTGCTCTTCCTCTGGAGTCATTTCTATGGGCATACCTGAGACAGTTCGATAAGGCATAAGCATACCATTAACCTTACGAAAGTCTTCCATTCTGGCAATAGTTTTTACGGGTATTTTCTCTCCTTCCTCGTCTATCCATACCATATCCATTTCCATCTTCCTTATAACCCAATCTCTTGCATCTACCCAGAGCTTACCACTAACTTTCTGCATCTCCCCAACACCCATCATTTCCATGTCTTTGAAGCTCAGAATATGGGTTTTATGCCCATCTACTTTGTCGGTTCCTGCATGCTTGACTTGAGCAGCTTTTAAGTTTTCCAAGAACGTATAGGGGCAAGTATCCATCTTTATCTTCTCCAACTTGCCAGACATAGGGTCTACCAGCCAGTAATACACCCCATCCCAGACCGTAGTATACTTCTCGCCCATTGTCTCAGTCTCGGTGCGGGTTTTATATACTGTCCTGCCTTCAATAACTGTCCGTTTCTTATAAGTTATCTTCGTTCCAGGAAAGGGGTAGGTCATCATCTCATCAATAATGGTGATATCCTTTATGTCCTTCATCTGCCTATCATAGCTGGCTATCATATTATGAATAACCCTCTCGGCGGTCATCGCTTCTGCTATGGAAAAAGCAGAAAACGCAAAAAATGTAATCATCACCACACAAAACATCCTTGTCTTCATCTTTCCTCCTTTTGAAAGTTTTCGGTAAGAGTCCGCCCTTCTCTGTTACTAATTTCTTATTATTACCACTACCTCCTCAATTTCGCCTAACTGTTCTTACATAACCCAAAGGATAACAGGTGGAGCACCCTGCTCCACAATAATCCGAACCCCGCTATTTTATTTACTAATCTGCTTCTCGGCAAAATCGCCCACTATTGGTAGCTTAAATCTTTCTCCCTGATATGCCTTATACATCAATAGTAGCCAAAGAATTAATCCGAATAGGTTTATCAGGATTGATATTATCAGTCCAATAAACGGGATTATTCCAACGACCATTGATATCACGAACAGGGCAAGAAATGTCGCCAGTGACTGCATTGCGTGAAACCTGACGAACTTATTTTCTTTTTCCAATACCAAGAACACTATCCCTGTTATAAAACCCAAAGCATAGCATAGCAGACCCTCAATATTTTCGTCCAAGCCCAGAGCCGTTTTAGTTGTTTTGTTGTTTTCCATGATTTGTCACCTCCTTTTTAGCTTACTACCATTAAACAGGTCGTCTGAAAGTCCGGTGTTAATTTTTACATTCTTGTCTTCATTTTTTCCTACATCCTTAAATAAGTCTCCAGTGCACCAGTTCACAGTTCACAGTTCACCGTTCCGGGTTCACCGTTCTGGATTTTCTTAACCTTTGAACCCTGAACTTCTGAACCCTGAACCCTTGAATCCTTTTTTCACTTCCAAAAAGCGGATGGCGGGAATCGAACCCGCATGAACAGCTTGGAAGGCTGACGTTCTGCCACTGAACTACATCCGCACTTTTATGATTATATCATACCTTTTTTACTTTTTTACTTTTGAGGTAACAACTGTTGCATCGCCATAGGAAGATTATCAATAATATCAGTAGCAATCAGAGAAGGCATTCCTATTTTCTCTGCTGCTATATCCCCAGCTTTCCCATGAATATATACTGCCGCCCGTGCCGCATCAATTCCTGAAAACCCCT
>CAZVBB010000108.1:0-3933 GCA_964625285.1 uncultured bacterium
TTGATAATATGAAAGTAAATCGGAATAAAATCTATATTGGTAAAGTATCGAAAAATGACGAGGGTTTTGCAAAAATATCTCCCGCAGAAAGAATTTCTTTTATGTGGGAACTCACGGCTGAATTGTGGTCATTAAGAAAGTCGCCATATGTTGAACGAAGATTACAAAGAAATGTTACAAATTTTATTAAACAATGAGGTAAAGTTCCTCATTGTTGGTGCATATGCTATGGGTGCATATGGTTATCCTCGTGCAACAGGGGATTTTGATATATGGATAGAGGCATCTGCCGAAAATTCAAAAAAAATACACAAATCTCTTTCTGAATTTGGCGCTTCTCTATTAGACATAACCGAAAAAGCCTTTGCGGAAAAAAATATAATTTTTCAAATAGGAGTTGCACCTCGCCGCATTGATATGATTACACATATTGATGGTGTAATTTTTGAAGAAGCCTACAAAACAAAAGAACTTATAGAAATTGAGAGCCTCAAAATACCATTCATATCAAAAGAGAATCTTATCAAAAATAAACAATCCACCAATAGGGAAAAAGATAAAATTGATGTTAGTTACTTGAAAAAAAGTAATAATGTCTAATAAGTCAATGTATTTGGCCTCTATTCCCAAAATCCCAAATCGGGGGACACGATACCTATTTTCCTTTCTTCCTTTAAACTTAAAGGGGTCTAAACTCAAAGGTTAAAGATACCTGACTCCTTTAATATTTATACTGCATACTGCAAAAATTGCAGTATTTGTCAGATTATTTAGGCCGTATAATACATGTTAAGGCGAAAAAAATAGGAGATCCGCATCGTGGATGATATTTTGCATTTTGAACACCTAAAAAACATGTATGCCGCTGCGCCGGTAAATCAGTTTTATAACCCCAGTATCAAAATCTCAGAGGGGCAAGCTATAATTGAAATCGAGTTGAGTTCAAAGTTTCATCATTCGGCAGGTGCTGTTCATGGGTCAGTCTATTTCAAGCTTCTCGATGATTCAGCCTTTTTTGCTGCGCAATCTTTTGAGCAAGAGTTTTTTGTCTTAACGACATCATTTACAACCTACCTCACACGCCCAGTATCTGCTGGCAAACTTAAGGCAATAGGTAAAGTTGTAAATAAAAACAAATCCCAGTTCATTGTAGAGTCAATTGTCTATGACGCACAAGATAATGAAGTGGGTCGTGGTAGCGGCATTATCGTACGTGGCAAGTTTCCGCTCGCACAAGTAAACGGGTACTTCGCCTAACAAGCCATTCAAGCTGACCGCGCTACGCGCGAAATCAGGGGGCATAATACCTATTTCCAGGCATTTTGAGAAATATTATCGTTTGCTATCAAAAAGATTCCCTTTTGCTATTTACTATTGCATCGAAGGCAATACAGTGCTTATTTATGCTGTTCTTGATTGTCGGCGGAATCCAGCATGGATAAGAATAGATAAGAAAAAAAATTGAAGTAAAAAAGATAACAAGGCGCTGCCCCTGACCGCTATTCTACTGCGCTCCATAGCGGCAGGTTAGCTTGAATGTTAGGCTCTGAAACATTATACGAACCCGAACAAAGTGACACTTCGTGTGTCAATTTTAATCTGTAATTTTGATATTTTTTCTGTACTATCTTCAAGTGGTGGTGACAGATACTTACTCTTCCTGCACAAAATTTGCTCTTAAATAAGCAAGATTTGGGGCAGGGAAAGATAAGAAAAAGATTTCTTTGACGCATGCCAGAACCTCCAGTAGAGTACTAACAAAAAGAAGGTTCGGGTATGGGAGAAAAAGAGTATCTTTATAGAATGAGACTAAAAATATTCGAAGAGGCAGATAAAAACCGGCAACCAATAACTTCTCTCTGCAAAAGATATGGGGTAAGTAGAAAGTGGTTTTATAAGTGGAAGAAGAAAAGGGAAAGAGAAGGGCGTGAAAGTTTAAGGTTAAAGATAAGAGCAAGACCAAAGATGCCAAATTGTGTGTCAGGGAAGATAAAAAACAGATTCTAGATTTCATAAAAGAGTATCCTACTTATGGACCAGAGAGAAATAGAAGCAGAATAAAAATCTGCTGGTATTTCTGTTGGTCATACCGGTATCTACAAGGTTCTAAAGAAAATAGGTTTAAATACAGCCAAAAACCGCTTAGAATGGGTAAAGAGGTTGTCTGGAGAGGTGGTAACTGCCAATGAGATAAATAGAGATAAAGAGAAATCTAAAACCAACCATGTAGAAGCAAATTATCCTGGAGAGTTAGTAAGCCAGGATACCTTCTACATCGGCTGTCTAAAAGGGATAGGTAGAATTTATCATTAAGATAGGTTGCGATTGTTTCTCTTCCTTTGGTGCTGCTAAAATCTATGATAACAAAACTATCAAAGCTTCTACTGACTTTGTAGAAAATCATCTTACAAAGAAATTTGCTCCAGCAAGAATAGAATGAGACCTTACTGACTGCGGAACAGAATATACTCTCCTGGCATCAAGAAGCAATACCAAATCATGAGTTTAAAAAGACCTGCAAGAGGTTTGGGATAAAGCACACCACTACCAGGGTAAAACATCCCTGGACTAATGGTTATGTAGAAAGATTAAACAAGACTCTTTTAGATGAGTTCTACTCTGTTGCCTAAAGAAACGCTATGAGAGCGTAAAAGAACTTCAAGTTGACCTGGATAACTTCATGGATTACTATAATTACCGGAGAACGCAGGAGGGATACAAACTGAAGAAGAATGGCTACCGAAAGCCTACAGGGGCACATTTTCAGAAGAATTTGACATTAAAAAATTTGACATTACAAAAAGAAGGTAGTAAAGTAAAAATACCAGAATCAATTAGAGGCAAAAAAGAGGTGGAAAAGAATTTGACTTTTGTCTACGATTCTGTTAAGATAAAAAAGGAGGTTATGGAGTGCCAGTTTGTAACCATATCTTGAAGCCAGGACAGCTCATAAGCGCCATGTCTTTCAAATATAAATAGAATGAGTAGAAAGGAGATGAATTTATGGCTAAGGCAATGATCCGGGTTAGAATGTCTTCCCAGGATGCCCATTATGCCGGCGGTTTGATTGATGGAGCCAAGATGCTGGAATTATTTGGAGATGTAGCTACCGAGTTATCAATCAGACATGATGGAGATGAAGGTCTTTTTGTGGCCTATGACAGGGTAGAGTTTATGGCACCGGTTTATACGGGAGATTACATCGAGGCCAGCGGGGAAATAACCAAAGTGGGTAATACTTCCCGGCGGATAGAGTTTGAAGCCAGGAAGGTCATTACATCTGCTAAGGAGGCAGAGTTTGAGTCTGCTGCTGATGTGCTGGAGGAGCCAATTGTAGTTTGCCGGGCCAGTGGAACATATGTAGTTGCGCTGGAAAAACAAAGAAAGTAAGATGCAAAAACTAATCATTCGTATAATATCTTCAATAGGTAGAATCTATCATCAAGTAGGAAGGGAGAAGTTTCTCTTCCTTTGGTGCTGCTAAAGTCTATGACAACAAGACTACCGATATCTCTACAGACTTTGTAGAAAATCATCTTACAAAGTAGTTGCCCTAATTAACAATACGATGTGCAGCTTGACGGAAAGGGTAGAAATTTTTATTACAATTTTCCTACAGATTTTAGAAGTTGCTCTTACAAATTCATGTTAGCTGTTCTTTGACAAAATGAGCCTTTTAGCGTCAAGGAAATAGCTTCTGTGACTTACTTTTCCTCCTACTTTATAGTATAATGAAAATGGCAATTTTGTAGGAAGAGCATCGGAAACAGGAGGTAAAGATGAGTCACAACACCTATTAACCATTTCTTGATTATGGGCTTGTTCCCAACCCAGCGGGTAAATACTCTAGTAGAACACCGTTGGCTAGTAAATACTTGAGTGAAGTCTGTATCGTTATTGATGTAGTAGCCGAGCTTGCTCGGCATTAAAGGC
>CAZVBB010000109.1:0-3918 GCA_964625285.1 uncultured bacterium
GTAGCTCTCAGAACAATAAAACTGCTGATTTTTTTCTCTTACCTTCTTTCTCCATTGGTTAAGCTTTTTCTCTTCGTCGCGGGTCAACTAATCAGGCTTTTTGGTGGGAGGAGAGGAGGGTTTGAGCCATTCATGACTGAAGACGAAATTAAAGGGCTAGTCAGCCTTGGCGAGGAGGAAGGAGTTCTTGAGAAAGAAAAAAAGAGATGATTGAAGGGGTCTTTGAGTTTGGAGAGATGAGGGTGCGTGAGGTAATGGTCCCACGCCCAGATATAGTTGCAATTGAGATAGAGACAGGTTTAGAGGAGGTCTTTAAGCAGGTAGTATCTGCAGGCCACTCCCGCATACTTGTCTTTAAGGAAAAAATTGATAATGTTGTAGGAGTTCTTTATGTTAAAGACCTTCTCAAACTATGGCCAAAAGGGGAGATAAAGCCACTATCCGAGCTTATACGAATCCCGTATTTTGTCCCGGAGGCGAAGAAAGTGGATGAGCTACTGCGTGAATTTAAGAATAGGAGAATTCACATAGCC
Source organism: uncultured bacterium (assembly GCA_964625285.1). GTDB lineage: Bacteria > NPL-UPA2 > NPL-UPA2 > NPL-UPA2 > NPL-UPA2 > NPL-UPA2. Next base: position 534 of record CAZVBB010000109.1, read on the forward strand.
GTTGTCGTTGATGAATATGGAGGAACAGCAGGGTTGGTTACCATTGAAGACTTAATAGAAGAGATTGTTGGAGAGATAGAAGATGAATATGACCATACAAAAAAAGAAGAGATTGTAATCGTTGCTGATGAGTTAGCAGTGGTCAGTGGTAGGGCAGATATTGGCGAAATTAACGAAAGATTTGACATCAGCCTCCCGGAAAAGGAAGGAGTGGAAACGGTAGCTGGAGCAATTACTGATTACTTGGGTTACGTTCCTCAGAAAGGAGAAGACATATTTTACAAAAACTTAAAAATTGGCATCATTGAGGCTGACCAGCGTCAGATAATCAAGGTAAGAATAGCTAAAATTTCTGAAGGCGGGGTCAAGCGCAATAATGAAAAATGAAAAAGAAGGTTCAGTGTTCAGAGGTTCAGGGCTTTACGAGGTTGAACCTCGTAGAGCGAGGTTCAACCTCGTAAGACCAAAGGATGACGCATTGGCGTCAGTTTGTAATTTGTAATTTGGGATTTGTTTTTTAGAGTGACTGGTGCTCTAGTGCTCTTGTTTAGCTTGCCGGGGTGGCGGAACAGGAAGACGCGACGGACTTAAAATCCGTTGGAGGTATTCCCTCCATGCCGGTTCAATTCCGGCCCTCGGCATAGGCTATGCCCTTCGGGCAATTCAGACACTGGACTTTAGACATTAAGAAGACATCAGACAAAAGACCTCAGACATTAGACTTAATAGGTAATAATTTATAATTTTTAGTCTATGGTCTATAGTCTAATGTCTGAATCACAAGCATAAGACATCTTTCATGCTGTAAAGCCCGGGGGGGGCTTGAGTAATAAATTTGGCGGCGCGGATGGCTCCGCGGGCAAAAGTGTCTCTGCTCTCAGCGCGGTGCACCAACTCTATCCTTTCTTCCTCTCCCGCAAAGAAAATTGTGTGCTCACCTATAATATCACCTATCCGCAGAGAGTGAATTGCCACCTTTTTTGATTCTATTCCTCTTGCCTGAGCAAGGATTTCAGCTATTTTTTTTGCCGTTCCGCTGGGAGCATCTTTCTTATGGCGATGATGAGATTCAACAATTTCAATGTTATATTTATCTCCCAATGCCCTGGCAACCTCATCAGCAAGCCTGAACAATAAATTCACTCCAACGCTCATATTTGGGGAAAGAAGACAGGGGACACTACTCGCTAACCTCTTAATCTCGGATAATTCTTCATTATTAAATCCTGTGGTGCCAATAACTATGCCTTTCGCCTCTCTTGCCGCGAGTCTCAAGTGAGTTAATGTTGCCTGAGGCATGGTAAAGTCAATTATGACATCGCTCCTCGCAATGATTTTCTCAAGGTCTTCCTCAACGATAATTCCCTTTTTTCCCAAACCCAGAACTTCTCCCACATCTTTTCCTATTGCCGGGTGCCCCTTTCTCTCCGTTGCACCGACAAGTTCGGTCCCATCTCCAAGTAGGGCTGCAATTCTCCTTCCCATTCTCCCGCAAATGCCGGTTATAATTACTTTAATCATATTCTACGAGGTTGAACCTCGTTCTTACGAGGTTCAACCTCTTTAAGTTCACCGTTTAAGGGTTCCGGGTTCACTGTTCTGGGTTCTGGGTTCTGGCTCCTGACTTCTAACTGGTGCCCTGGTGCGCTGGTGACTGGTGCTCTGGTTAATAGGCAAGTTCTTCCCAGTAGTCATTCCTCTTCAATCTCTCATTTATGTCAACGCCATAGGCAGCCTCAATGGGCCTGAGAACCTCAGGATTTTGCTTCCAGAGTGTCCTTGCCCGCTGTCGCACTATTTCTACTGCTGCCGCACTCATTTTCCCCAGTGGTTTGCGAAGTGAACCAGCGCTCATTCCCAATCCATTCATCAATGTCTTTATCGGCACCGGATTTCTGAATTTATCTACCACAACGAAGGGCTTTCCAGATATATTTCTCTCTCCATCTACCTTGACAGTTACAATCTCAAGCAACGGCTTAAGAATATTATAGAGCTCCTCCCCACGCTTAACATTGCCGGCGATCATTTTTTGAACCATCTCAACGATCGCTTTGGGCACAACATTTGCTATCACCGAAATTACCCCTGAGGCAGCTATACCAGGACGAGCAATCATCTCATAGGTAAGATCGTCATCTCCTGAGAGAATATCAAAATCACTGCCTACCAACTGTCTTGTTTTAATCATTCGCGAGAGATCGCCACTGGCTTCCTTCACTGCTCTGATGTTTGGATACTCAGCTGCCAGTATTGCCAGGTCCTCTGGAGAGAGGGCCGTTCCTGTCCGTCCTGGAATAATATAAGGAATAATATCCATCTCAGGGAATGCATTGGCAATATGACCATAATATTCCTTTCTTAGCTCCAATGATGATGGGCAATTGTAGTAACAGTCAACCAGAAGCACCGCTCTTACTCCTTCCTCTTGGACCGCCTTTGTTGCTGCTACTGCCTCGGCAGTGGAGTTACTGCCTGTCCCAGCCATAGTGCCGCATCTATTTCTAATGAGTGACACCATACGAGCAATAATCCCAGTGTGTTCACCCCAGGTAAGAGTAGGAGATTCCCCAGTCGTCCCCACCGCTAAGATACCGCTAACACCTGCCTCAATCTGGAAGTTAATATTTCGTTCCAGGCTATGCCAATCAACTCTCCCCTCTTTATCAAATGGGGTAATCATTGCTGTCCAGACTCCACTAAAACCTTTTAATTCTGCCATTCTATTTCTCCTATATAACTAACCCACACCTCGCTCTCCAGGTAGGTATCTGTGATTTCCCCCCGAAGCAGGCGAAAATGCACTCTGAGCGGAAGACCCCCATAAGGATAGACGCCCACCGGGGATTTTTTAACCTTCCCTGTTTTAGCGGCAACAATGGCAGCCGCTACTGCTCCCGTTCCACAGGACAATGTCTCTTTCTCAACTCCTCTTTCATAAACGCGGAGGCTAATAGCTTTATCGCTATCGACTTTTACGAAGTCTACATTTGTTCCATCAGGAGAAAAATCTCTGAGGTGGCGAATCTTTCTTCCCCACTCATCTACAGGTATATTCCTCAAATCTTCTACAAAAATAATCGTATGAGGAACGCCGGTATTGACAAAATAAAGTCCGTATTCGGTGCCACTGAGCTCAGCTTTCAAGTCAAACCTCATATCTTTCGGAGCAGTCATTTTAAGCTTTACCCTGTTTTCATCTGTAACAACCGCTTCCAACATTCCAGCTTTTGTATCAATAGTAACATATTGTCTCTCGCGGGGAATGGGATGGGTGGAGTTGAGAGTTATGTATAAGGCAGTGCAGCAGGCTCCATTACCACACATTTCAGCCTCACTTCCATCGGGATTAAAGATGCGCAATCTGACATCCGCCGATGTGGAG
>CAZVBB010000110.1:0-3910 GCA_964625285.1 uncultured bacterium
GGGGAGGGGCATCTAATACTTTAAGCATCTCCCCGATTTTTTCCTGCTCCTCAGGGGTGGCGGTGACAACTATAGTGTTTGTCGCCGGGTCAAAGGAGATAATTGCCCCTGGGAAGTCCTTTCTTAACTGTGAAATAATATCAGGCTCTCTGGCAGAGGAGAGAGGAGCAAGAAGGAGCAGCAAAAATAAAAGTGAGAAAAAAATCTTTGTTCTTGTCATTTATTCTACCTCTTCTTCCTTTACCTCTTCTCTTCCTTTACCTCTTCTTTCTTTACCTTTCTTCCTTTACCTTTCTTCCTTCCTGTGGACGGGGTGATGGAGCTGGAAAAATCTTGTGACTCTTCTCCCTTTCTCGCCACGTGCTATTTTCTCCTCAGTGCTGACCCAGATATAGTGTTCCTCTACCGCAAAACCCATCCCGCCGGGCCTGAGGATAACCTCGAGGGCAGCAGAGAGCGGCATGGGATTAACCGTGGAAACGGTTACTTTTGTCTCTTTCTTTAATAATTCATTGTCCATTATAATGCTTATTCTATTTTCTCTGGCAAGGAAAGAAAGAAGCTCTCGCAGGTCACCAATAAACTTAAACTCCTGTAATATTACCCTGTCTATCTTTCTTCTTATCCTTCCTCCACCATGCCCTCCGTGGGGATTTCCTCCGCCTCCTAACCTCAGGCGCTCCTCAGTGCTGACCCAGATATAGTGCTCCCTTACGACATATTCCCATCCCATTGGCCTGAGGATAACCTCCAGGGCAGCATAGAGCGGCATCGGGTTAACAGTAAGAACAGTCACTCTGTGAAGCGCCCAGATCTCTCTCTCATCGAGGACAATGGTCACCTCGCTTGCTTCAGAGAGGAATGAGAGAACATCTCTGATAGGCGTATCCTCAAACCTGAACTCCGGGACCTCTCTCCCAAGGAGCTCCTTTCTGTGTCTATAAACCTCCTCGGGCAGTTCTCCGATGACTCTCCGGGGAGGAGGAGCGATAAAATAATCAAGCATTGGCCGATCGGCTCTCTCCACGGCCGCGACCACTCCTCTCCTTATCAGTCCGGTTTCAATCCTTGCTACCTCCCCTTCTCTGTCCAGAAGTGCTTTTTGAGCTGTAAAAATTAAGCCTTCTGCGGCTCTGTGTCTTGGGGAGAGCTCAAGTATTTTTTCTCCTTCAGTTATTGCCATATGAAAGCGGCCTTCCTCATAATATTGCTGACCCCTCTTAAGGTACTTCTCAATAGCAGCTTCATCCCTTGCCAGGGCAAAGTAATCCAGTGCTACTCTATTCTCCGGGTCCAGGAAAAGAACCTCTCTAAACTTTTCAGTTGCCCTCCCAAATTCACCCTTTTCGTAATATGCCCTTCCTTCGCTGAGAAGCTTTCTTATCTCCTCTAGCTTTCTCATTGCCTCTCCCTCGGTAATTCTTGCGGCTTCCTTTCTCGCCCGGGCAGCCTCGCCTGCTCTGAGCCTGGCATCTTCTCTTATCCCTTCAATAGCTCTCTCTCTTGCTTTCTCTCTTGCCAGCAGTTCTTTTCCAACCTTTAGGTGAAGGAGTATCCTGTTTCTTTCCTGACTGACCCTTGCCTCCATTGGCTGGGCAAGGTCAGCAACCACCCGCACAATATCGGGACTATATTGCGTGGCTCTTACAGTCGCTATTCCCTCAACCTTTATTGTCAGGGGCGCTCTGTCAAAAGTAGTTCCAATAATATCCACTACGGCTCTCGGGGGATTTCTCAGGGTGAATGATCTATAATCCACCGGCTCGGCGGTCTCAATGGTTATCACCACCTCGTCTCTTACTCTCTCTACCTTGAGGTCTATCATCTCTACTCGGGAATGAGCGGGGATGCTGCTACTCATTAGGAGCAAGGCTACTCCTACCCATATTTTCTTTATTTTTTCCATTTTTCTTTCCTCAATTACATTATACACTAATTAATTGAGTGCTTTCAAGTTTTTTTATTTTGGAGCCCCCTGCAAAAGTCCCGAAAATGTCACCCCGAGCGAAGCGAGGGGTCTTATGACTCATTGATAGTAAAAGATTCCTCACGGAGTTTACCCTGAGTGAGATTTTTCGGTCGCTCTGCTCCCTCAGAACGACAGAAAGCGAAGGGTTCGGAATGACAAAAGGTGGAATTCTTATACTTTTGCAGGAGCCTCTTTCGAATGTTTTAATGAATAATAAATAAAGTAAGCTCTTGTCTCTTTTTTTCATTGTACAGAGTGACACTATTCTCTCCTATATTGAGAACCTTCCATCCATTAATATTCTCCCCTCCGGTTACCTGATGAGTTTCCCTTCCAATTCTAATGAATGCCACCCTTCTCTCTCCAATGGTCACCATTCCTGTCAACCGTGGCCGTGGCGGCTCTATAATTGGAATTGGGTCTGGGCGCGGGTCTATGCCTGGGCGCGGCACCAGTGGCTGATGAGAGAATGGGTCCCTTATGTTTCCTAGAAATCTCTCGCGAAAATAACCCTCTCCTTTTATGAGCCCGCTAAAATCTATCAGCACCGGGGCTTCCAGTGGTTTTTCTGCTACTACCGGCACCGCCACCCCCGGAACCTCTTTTGCGTGCCACCTCACTATTAGGTATGAACTCATAGCTACGAGAATAAAAAGAAAAAACCACAGGACAATTTTTTCCGGATTGTTACCAATTTTCTTTATAATTTCTTTTAAACGATCTTTTATCACATTTCCTCCTCTCCGGGGAGGACCGGGATAATGTCTTCTTCAAAGAGTTCTGCTTCAAGAAGGACCTGGGTTGAAATAACAAGTTCTACTTCAAGGTGTGGAGGAGTAGAGATAACTGCGATGTCGCGAATAATGAAGAGGTATTCACCGGTTGCCAGTTGGTCAAGAAGCTCAATGAGAGATAAAGCGCTTGTCTTTAGAGTAAGTTCGGCGGTTAGCTCCTTAAATTCTGGAGCAATTCCTTCGCGGGGAGGAGCAGGTGCCACAATTTCGGAGATTTCCTCTACCTCTGCCTCAATAGCAATGGTGAGGAGCCTCTCTGTCATCGATACTCCGGCAAGAAGCAGGGCAAGCTCTGCCGGGGTTTCCGGCTCCTCTTCTTCAAAACCCAGCCTTTGAGGGATGGTTAAGCCACGCTCTGCCCCTAAGTGGCGAAGCTTTATTGCGCTTGCCTCTAATTCTTTCTCAAAGTAATCGCGAAGTACCCTCGTGCCAAAAGAGTCAAGCAGGGGCTCCATCTCCATGCCATCAAAATGGATGGGAAAGTTTAGCAGTGGGTCCGGGCGGGGAAAGCCCATTTCCCCAACCATCTCTGCATACTGAATCTCGAACATTTCTTTTTCTTTAAGGAGCTCTGCTATTCTCTCCCGAGAAGGTGGGTTGATTAGAAATCTCTCCATTTCTGCCTCTTTCTCTTTCAGTTCCCGATTTGCCTCATTAATTTCATTGATAATCGGCAGAGCTGCCAAAAAATACAGGCAACCAGCCACAACAAAAAGCCCCAATATGCTTATGATGGGCAGAGACTTCATCTGAATTATATTAATTTTCATCTTTTATGTCAACTCTTGTCATTTATGTTTATTGTGAAGGTGAACTCGCGTGTCCCCGCCTCGCCAGCTCGTTCATCAACAATGGTAGTTGCTCCAAATAGCGGGGATGCCTCAATCCTTTTTCTAAAATCTGCGATCAGGGGAAGTCGTGGGGCGACTCCCTCAATATTGATTATTTTCTCTTGCAGAGAGAAGCTCCTTAGGTGTATCTCCTCGGGGAGCATCAAGGTTAGCTCAAGGAGGAGATTGGGCAAAAGCACTTTTTCTTGTGCCAATCTTTTTAATTTCTCTACTTGCTCTCGCATGTCCTCTTTTTCTTTAGTTGCCATTTTCATTTCCGGCTCATATCTTCTGTATTCAGCTAATCCAGCATCAAC
>CAZVBB010000111.1:0-3863 GCA_964625285.1 uncultured bacterium
GTGAATATTGCGGTAACTGACATTTCATCACTGATTAATCTTGTAATTAAAAAAAAAATTGAATTGACAATTGTTGGTCCCGAGGCGGCATTGGCTTCCGGCATTGTAGATGGGTTTAAAAAAAGAGATTTAAGAATTTTTGGGCCCACCATGGCAGCAGCAGAAATTGAGTCAAGTAAAGCCTTTGCCAAAGAGATAATGCAAAAATACAATATCCCAACGGCTCGGGGTAAAATCTTTACTAATCCTCGGGAAGCTCTTTCCTACATTAGAGGTCAAGATGCTCCCCTTGTAGTCAAGGCGGATGGACTTGCTGCTGGAAAAGGTGTTATTGTCTGTTCAACGACTGGGGAGGCTGAGGAGGCAATTGCACTGATTATGGTGAAGGCAGCTTTTGGCGCTGCTGGAAAGAGGGTGATTATTGAGGAACAGCTTGAAGGTGAGGAAGTTTCTTTAATCGCTTTCACCGATGGAGAAACTGTTCTGCCAATGATTACTGCCCGGGATCATAAACGAGTCTATGACGGTGATAGGGGACCAAATACAGGTGGGATGGGTGCGCATGCTCCTGCATCAACAGTGGATAAAGAGATGAAAGAAAAAATAATGAATGAGGTGCTTATTCCTGCTGTATCTGCAATGGCTTCCGAGGGAAGAAAATTTAAAGGAGCACTGTATGCCGGGCTGATGATTACTCCTGTCGGGCCAAAGGTATTAGAATTTAATGCCCGCTTTGGGGATCCGGAAACACAGGCAGTGTTGCCACTATTAAAATCTGATATCTTAGAACCAATTATTGCCTCTATTGATGGAGGCCTGAACAAAGTTAGCCTTGAGTGGAAAAATGAATCAGCAGTTTGCGTAGTTATTGTCTCTCAGGGGTATCCGGGAAACTATGAAAAAGGAAAAGAAATTAGGGGACTGGATAAATTTGCTGAGGAGAAAGAAATTATCGTCTTTCATGCTGGGACAGCGCGGAGAAATAAAAAGGTAGTTACTGATGGCGGAAGGGTCCTGGGAATAACTGGAACCGGTAATACCTTGAATGAAGCTATTAGCAATACATATCAGGCACTAAAAAAAATAGAGTTTGATGGGATGTATTATCGTCGGGACATTGGCATTAAAAACACCTCAAAGACAGAGAAATTAACTAAAACAGTCCTCTTTGTCTGCACGGGGAATAGCTGTCGCAGTGTGATGGCGGAAGCGTTTTTGCAAAAGCTCCTTAATAAAGAGGGAAGAAATGAAATAAATGTTACTTCAGCAGGAACTCTCGGTATAGCAGGAATGAAGGCTCTTGATGAAGCCGTTGTGGTGATGAAGAAAGAGGGAATAGATATTTCTCATCATCGCTCCACTCCCCTCACTGAGGAACTGATTTTTAGAGCGGATTTAATTCTGATTATGGAAAGGCATCACCGCAAATCTGTTTTAAACATTTCTCCACAGGCAGATGAGAAGATATTTCTGCTTAAAGAGTTTAGTCCCTCTCAGGAGAAAGGCTCTTCTTCTGAAATCTATGACCCCATTGGAAAGCCACTATCGGTTTATTATGAAACTTTTACTGAAATTAAGGAATCTATAATCGGTTTCCTTAAAAAGATGGATGGATGTTTAAGAGGTTCAGAGGTTTAAAGGTTCAGGGGTTCAGAGGTTCAGAACCCAGAACGGTGAACGGTGGAGGTTTAAATGAAAATTGCTCTAGCATCTGATCACGCTGGTTTTGAAGCCAAAGAGAAATTAAAACTATTTTTGAGTAAATTAGAGTATGATATGATAGACTTTGGAGTACATAACGCCGATTCGGTTGACTATCCTGACTATGCATTACCCGTAGCACAGGCAGTATCAAATGGTAAATTTGAAAGAGGGATACTCCTCTGTGGCAGCGGGATTGGCATGGCAATTGTCGCCAATAAGGTTCCTGGAGTCAGGGCAGCTTCTTGTCATAACCCATTCATCGCTCGGACGAGTCGCTCTCATAATGATACCAATGTCTTGTGTCTCAGCGGGTGGATACATACACAAGCTGAAATTGAGGAAATAACGCAGGTCTGGCTGGAAACCAGTTTTTCCGGCGGTCGCCACATAAGGCGACTTAAAAAAATTGAAGAAATTGAAAAACTTGTCAAAACTAGAAAGAATTGATCCTGAAATTGCCAGAGTCATCCGCCAGGAGATGAAGAGGGAGGAAAAGACGCTTAATCTCATTGCGTCTGAAAACTACGTTTCTCCGGCAGTTCTCCTCGCTCAGGGCTCATCTCTTACTAATAAATATGCTGAAGGTTACCCCGGGAGCAGGTATTACAGCGGCTGTGAGTATGTCGATTCCGCCGAGCGTCTGGCTATAGAGAGAGCATTGAGGCTCTTTGGAGCCGAGCATGCAAATGTGCAACCACATTCGGGCTCTCAGGCAAATATGGCAGTATATTTTACCATGCTCAAACATGAAGATACAATTATGGGAATGGACCTTATTCATGGAGGTCATCTAACCCATGGAAGCCATGTAAGTTTCTCTGGATTTTTGTTTAATGCCATCTCTTACGGTGTAGATAGGGACACTCATTTGATTAATTTTAGCGCCTTAAAGAGCTTGGCACAACAGCATAGACCAAAAATGATTATTGCCGGCTCGAGTTCATACCCGCGAAAGATTGATTTTAACGCGTTTCGGAAAATAGCCGATGAGGTAGGAGCATATCTTTTAGCTGACGTTGCTCACATTGCAGGGCTCATCGTTGCCGGACTCCACCCAGACTCTGTTTCACCGGCGCATTTTGTTACTACAACGACGCATAAGACACTGCGTGGCCCGCGTGGAGGAATGATTCTATGCAAGAGAGAGTTTGCTAAAGATATTGATAAAATGATATTCCCTGGAATTCAGGGTGGTCCTCTTATGCATATAATTGCTGCTAAGGCTGTCGCCCTTAAGGAAGCGGCAACATCTGAATTTAAGGCTTATCAGGAGCAGATAGTCAAAAATGCTCATGCTCTGGCGGAGGAGCTCAAAAGAGAGGGGCTACAGCTCATCTCAGGAGGGACAGATACCCACCTCCTTCTCATTGATTTAAGAGCCGATAGGTTGACCGGCCGTGAGGCAGAGGAGATTCTGAACCGGGTAGGGATTAGCGTTAACAAGAATAGTATTCCATTTGATGAGAAGCCACCGATAATAACCAGTGGAATTCGCCTGGGCACGCCTTCCCTGACAACGAGAGGAATGAAAGAGGACGAGATGAAAGAGATTGGGCAAATGATTGCTGAGGCACTGCGAAGCTCTCGAGAGAAAGTAGTGCTCAGTAAAATAAAGAAAAAGGTCGCAGAGCTCTGTCGGAATTTTCCTATCTATGAAAGTTAATCCACGCCCTTCCTGGGACGATTATTTCCTTAAAATAGCCGAACTTGTCTCCAGTCGTTCTACGTGTCTCCGCAGGCAGGTAGGGGCAGTTATCGTTATAGAGAAGAGAATGCTTGCTACTGGCTATAATGGGGCTCCACAGGGACTGTCTCATTGTGCAGAAGTTGGCTGCAAGAGAGAAAATGAGGACATCCCACGCGGTGAGCGTCAGGAGCTGTGCCGCGGGCTGCATGCTGAACAAAATGCAATTATTCAAGCTGCACTCTATGGGATAAGTATCAGAAATGCTTTCCTTTATTGTACACACCAACCCTGTAGCATTTGCGCCAAGATGATTATTAACTCCGAGATAAAACGCATTATAATTGCCAGTGGTTATCCTGATGAGATGGCACGAGAGCTACTTCGTGAGGCCGGAATCCAGATTGAGAAAATGTAACTAGTGCACCGTTTCACAAATAAGGTGATGTATTCATCGTTCTAATACGGTGCACTG
>CAZVBB010000112.1:0-3836 GCA_964625285.1 uncultured bacterium
GGCTCAAGGAAGCCTCGCATGGTTGATGTTGACTTAGTCCGCAATAAAATTGCCAACATGGGACACAATCTGAATCGCTTAAAAAAGAAATCGAGCCTGACCTGGAAACAATTTCAGAATGACCTGGATGCTCAGGACATCGTCCTTCACCTTTAATCCTAAAAAACAGTGAGTGGCCTACTTTCAAGTTAATGAATGTATAGTAATTTCAAAATTTACTTCATTCATAATAATCACTATAATATATCATTATGGAGTATGAAATACCAAATAAGCTATTTTTCCCCATTAGCGAGGTAAGCGGTATCACTAAAATTAAACCTTACATTCTTCGCTACTGGGAGTCTGAGTTCGACTGTCTGAGTCCAGACAGGGATAAAGCAGGAAGGAGAAGATACCGCAAGGAAGACCTGGAAATAATTTTTCTAATTAAGGAGCTACTGTATAAGCGCAAATATAGCATCGCCGGAGCTAAAAGAAGCCTTTCAAGAAAAAACAGAGAAAAGTCAGAGAAGAGTTCCTCTATGATGGCAATCAAGAAAGAATTACAATCAGTGATTAAAATCTTATCTGATTGAAACTTATCGGGGTGTAGCGCAGTCCGGTTTAGCGCACTTGACTGGGGGTCAAGGGGTCAGCGGTTCAAATCCGCTCACCCCGATTATTTAAAAAATAAAATTTAGAAATGGAAAGGGATGATAAACGAGAAACGAGAGAAAGAGTAATTATGGTGATGTATACTCGAAGTATACTTCAGATATAACACCATTCATAGGTGTATCCGTAGTTAACTGCAGATATAAACAAGTTAGACGCAATTTCGCCTTATTTTTTAAGATAGAAAAAGAGGGGAGGCAAGAGAAAATGACTAAGAATTTTGAGGCATACCTTAAGCTTGATAAAACAGAGCTTCAGAATAAGTATGTAGTTATTGTAGACGGAAAGGTAATAGCCAAAGGAGAGGATATTGAAGATATGCTTGGAAAAGTAAGACAGGGATATCCTGATAAAACTCCTTTTGTAGCCAAGGTTCCTGATGAAAGGATGTTAGTCCTATGATCCGGCATGAATTTAGAGAGGAAGATAGTAGTTTAGGAAAAGTATTGCGTCCTGTGGCTGATGTGGTTTTAGAGAAGGATGAATTTAGAGTAGAGATACCAATGTATATAGATTCTGGAGCGGACATTTCTATGCTTCCCTTTCGATTCGGTAAAGTTCTTTGGATTTAGACAAGAAAAAGAAGAGATTATTCGTGAGATAAAAGGTATCTCAGGTGCAGGTATTCCCTATCTTCTCAAAGAAGCTACTCTTATATTAAATGGTGAGCGGCTAAAGGTAAGAATTGCTTGGGCATTAGTAGAGGAAGTTCCAATATTAATGGGGAGGATGAATATATTTAACAAATTTCGCATAATCTTTGATGAAAAGAAAGGTTGGATAGACTTTAAATAAGGAAGGCGAAACAGCGTATAACACGGTGTTTGTGGTTCGTCCGCCTAAGGCGGACTCACCCAAATTTTGCTTTGCAAAAACTTCTTTTATGCTGAAACCGCTACACGCCATTGGTAGCTTGAGGTGAAGAGATGATCACGCAGAAAAAAATTGAGGAAATTGTTAAGAGGATAATAACCAGCTATAAGCCTGAAAAAATCGTTCTTTTTGGTTCTTATGCTTATGGAAATCCAAGTGAAAATAGTGATTTGGACATATTAGTAGTGGTGAAAAGAAGTGAACTGCCAAGATACAAAAGAGCCAGAAAAATTAGGAAGAAATTATGGGGACTCACTGACGTTCCTAAAGATATACTTGTTTATACTTTAGAAGAGATTGAAGAGTGGAAAGAAGTAGAAGAAGCATTTATTACAAGTATACTAAAGGGAGAAAAAGTTTTATATGAAAACAAAGAAGGAGCTGATAAATAGTTGGATTAAGAAAGCGGAGAAAGATTTGCTCACAGCCGAGCATGAGCTCACATTCCCGGACGCGGTAACGGAGAGCATTTGTTTTCATTGCCAACAAGCCGCTGAAAAGTTCCTAAAAGCATACTCGGTCTTTCTGGGCATCTCGTTTACTAAAACTCACGAGATCGGAGAATTGATCACAAAGTGTGAAAACAAAGACAAGGAAATTTCTATATTTAAGAATGAAGCAGATAAACTCACCGATTATGCTATTAGCGTGCGTTATCCAGAAGAGCCTCTCGAGCCCACTTTAGAGGAGGCAAAAGAGGCTTTTAGAATGGCAAAGAAAATAAGGAAATTTGTTTTAGATAAGGTTACTTCGAGAGATTTCTGAGTATTTTTCAGAGACCTCTTTGAAATAATATACTCACCTCTCGCTTTTCACAGCTCACTTTTTACCTTTCACAGCTTCAATGACCATTATAGCTTGATAACTCTGTCAATTATTTTGCGAAAGGGCTTGGAGGTATGGCTAATAAAGTAGTTATATTCATTTAAGAATGGTTCATTAAAGCCTCAATATCAGCGAATTCCCGGGTAATCCTTGTTTGATCATTGGCTGCTCCCTATTTTATTGAAAGATTTCTTTATATAATTCATTTTTTTACTACCCTTTTAGTTTTTCTACCAATACTGCTCTCCTATCAGTCTTGCCAGGTCTTTTTAAGTTGTCTAAAATAAAAAAAACCGGATTGCCTTTTTTCTTTTTGGCAACCCGGCCACCCTTTCTGACTTATTATTTATTTGGGTCCGCGGTTTTGCGCCCCTTAATTACCCTAAATTACCCTAAGGTTTGTCTTTTACTTTGACCGAAAAGATATTGAAAAGATCAGTTGGTCTTGCATCTTGAGGGGCAGGTCTTTATTGCGGTAAATGAGCCAGCTTCCTTCGCCTCTTGTCATTCTGACCCTGAACGCAGTGAAGGGGAAGAATCTCATAAGATTGCCACACCCTCACTTTGTTCGGGTTCGCAATGACAGCTCTGCTGTCATTTTTGCTTTGTCATTTTGCACTTTTCATTTTGCACTTTTCATTTTCCCTATGCTCTATGCCCTATGCCCCTTGATTCTATAGTAATCAGGAAATTGCCAGTTTTAGCTTTATTTCTTTTATTTCCTTTTTGTTTTTCTCTACATCTGCTTCAATTCGCCTAACCCCGTTAGAGATAAGACGCCGCAGGCGTCTGACGGTCGCCAAAGGCGACCTATCTCTAACGGGGCTAATCCACTCGGCTGTAAAGACCCTCTCCAGGTCTATTCTTTGAAGAATAGTCATCATCTTATCTTGACCGGAGAGCACTTCTCTTTGAGCGGCATTAAATTCTTCTCTGGTTACCATCTTGTCTATGGCTTCACTGTTTTTACTTACTTGAATAGCTATCCTATCAAGTTGTTCTGCGTGCTTACTTAGTTGTTCTGTGTTTTTACCTACCTGAATAGCTATCTTATTAAGTTGTTCTTTGGTAGCCAATCTTTTTAGGTCTTCCTTTGTGGCTAATTCCTGTTTCTGCTTCATAATTTTTTCCTCTTGAGGAGTCAAATCTTTATTCTTTTATGGTATATGACCACTTTAACATATCCATCTTTCCTGTCAAGAAAATCTTTGGAGGTCTCTGAAAAAAGCCTCAGAGCCCTCTGATTACACAGATTCCAAAAAGATTACACAGATTTTCTTGTCGGTGCCTTAATCTGTGTAATCAGCATTTAATCGGCGTAATCAGAGATTTCTGACTTTTTCAGAAATCTCCTTTGGGAGCTTTCTTACTGGTGTTCTGGTGCTCTGGTACGTTGGTGACTTCAGCCTATCCCACTGAACTGTTGCTTTTATCCTTTAGTAATTTGTATTCAACGCTCTCTACAAGTGCATGCCAGGATG
>CAZVBB010000113.1:0-3833 GCA_964625285.1 uncultured bacterium
CCGGAGCTATCTTTATGGCTGCCGAAGCTGCCGGAGACTTTACCCCGTTTAGAGGCAAATCTCTAACGGGGTTTAAAAAAGGGATCGCCCAGGCTGTTCGCTCCATAGACTCAGGAGCAGCTCTCAAAAAACTTGAACAACTGATTGAATTAACTAACCAAGGTTCAGAGGTTCAGAGTTCAATGTTTCAAAGGTTCAGAACCCAGAACGGTGAACCCAGAACCCTGAACGGTGAACTGAAGACTGGTGCTCTGGTGCACTTGCCCTTGTTAAGTAATGGAATAATAATGAATTCTGTTTTGAGTCGGATTATAGAGTATAAAAAAGAGGAGGTGCGGCAACTTAAGAGGCAAGCCCCGTTTAGAGATCTTCGGTCTCTAACGGGGCAAGTAAAAATAGAGAGCTTCAAAGCGCAGCTTTTGGATTGTCCGCCGCCAAGAGGATTTAAAAAGGCGATAACGCAGGGGAAGGGAGTAAATATCATTGCTGAAGTCAAGCATGCCTCGCCTTCAGCCGGGGTCTTGATTAAAGATTTTGACCCTCTCAGCATAGCCAATGATTACCTGAAAGGAGGGGCGGTTGCTCTTTCTGTCCTAACAGAGCAGAAATTTTTTAAGGGAAACCTTGATTTCATTTCCCTGATAAAAAAAGAAAACCCCTTGCCCGTTTTAAGAAAGGATTTTATTATTGACCATTACCAGATTTATGAGTCCAGAGTCTGTGGAGCTGATGCCATTTTGCTCATTGTCTCGGTTCTCCCAAAGAATGCTCTTAAAGACTTTCTTTCTCTAAGCAGTGAACTTGATATGGATACCTTGGTTGAAATTCACGATGAGAGGGAGCTGGCAATTGCCATGAATGTAGGATGTGACATAATAGGGATTAATAATCGCAATCTTCAAACACTTGAAGTAGATATAACTACCACTGTGAGGCTGATGGGTCATATTCCATCAGGAAAGGTTGTAGTCAGTGAAAGTGGCATCAAAAGTAGAGAGGATATTATTCAATTGGAAGAAGCAGGAGTAAAGGGAGTTCTGATTGGAGAGGCTTTGATAAGGGCAGCAGATAGAGTAGTTATGTTAAGAGAGCTTCGGGGAGTCAAAAATTGAGAACCCGAATTAAAATCTGCGGCTTGACCAATTTAAGTGATGTCCTATATGCCGCCTCATTAGGGGTGGATGCAGTCGGTTTTGTATTTGCCGAAAGCCCACGCCGAGTGAGCCCAGAGGTGGCAAGAGATATTATCTCTCATCTACCATCCTTTGTTACAACGGTAGGAGTTTTTGTTGATGAAGATGAGAGAAAGGTGAAAGAGATAGCCTCTCGGCTCGGCTTGAATACCCTTCAGTTTCATGGTTCGGAGTCGCCTTCTTATTGTTTAAAGTTTAAGCAAAACGTTATTAAAGCCTTTCGGCTAAACCCCATTAGGTGTCAAAAGACCTCTAACGGGCTAAAAGGGAGCGAAACAGGGGCAGAAGAGGAAATTGAAAAATTTAAAGCATACCAGAAAGTGGTTAAAAGTCTGCTCCTGGATGCTTCTCAAAAACCCACTCAATCCTGCCTGCCTGTCCCCGCCTCAGGCGGGCAGACAGGTAATCAACAGGGGTGCTGGGAAGTTGCCCTTATGGCAAAACCTCTCGGGCAGATTATCCTTGCCGGAGGGCTAAATCCTGAAAATGTTGCCTCTGCTATCCAGAAGGTTCGACCCTATGCTGTGGATATCAGCAGCGGTGTAGAAGTTTCCCCCGGCATAAAGGACCATAAAAAGATGGCGCAATTAGTTAAAGAGGTCAGAAAAGCTGATGAAACTGCCTGATAAAAGAGGACATTTTGGTCTTTTCGGGGGAAAGTTCGTTCCGGAAACTCTTATGCCCGCCCTTGATGAGCTTACCGAAGCCTACGCGTTTTACAAGAAAGATGCCTCTTTCAAAAAAGAATTGGCTTATTATCTTAAGGAATACGCTGGCAGACCCACTCCTCTTTACTTTGCAGAAAGATTAAGCCACTTCCTCGGGGACGCAAAGATTTATCTGAAACGAGAGGACCTCTGTCATACCGGAGCACACAAAATTAACAATACTCTGGGGCAAGTGCTTCTTGCCAAACGGATGCAAAAAAAACGAGTTATTGCAGAAACAGGAGCAGGTCAGCATGGAGTGGCTACAGCCACGACTGCTGCTTTACTGGGCATTGATTGCAGTATTTATATGGGCGAAAAAGATATGGCTCGCCAGGAGATAAATGTCTTTCGGATGAAATTATTGGGAGCTGAGGTAATCCCGGTGACTGGAGGAAGCAAAACCTTAAAAGATGCCATTAATGAAGCCATTCGTGATTGGGTAACCAACGTTCGGCATACCTATTATGTAATTGGCTCCGTAGTTGGTCCTCATCCTTATCCAATGATGGTTAGGGATTTTCAATCTGTTATCGGGAGGGAAACGCGCCGCCAGATTCTTAGGAAGGAAGGACGCCTGCCCGATTATTTAGTAGCATGCGTGGGTGGTGGCAGTAATGCTTTAGGACTCTTTTATCCTTTTTTAAATGATGGGGTAAAGATGATAGGCGTTGAGGCGGCAGGCAGAGGCATTACTACTGCTCATCATTCTGCCACTCTTTCCACCGGGACTACTGGCGTGCTTCAGGGGACAATGAGCTATTTACTCCAGAATTCTGATGGACAAATTGTGGAAGCTCACTCCATAGCTCCGGGGCTGGACTACCCCGGAGTAGGTCCTGAGCACAGCTACTTAAAGAAAAGTGGTCGGGTTACCTATGTCAATGCTACAGACAAAGAAGCTCTCAAAGCGTTCAAGCTTCTCTCTGAAAAGGAAGGAATTATCCCTGCACTGGAAAGCGCTCATGCCGTAGCACAAGTATGTAAAATGGCTTCTTCCCTAAAAAGCAAAGAGATTGTCATCATTAACCTCTCTGGCCGCGGAGACAAGGATGTTAATGCAGCAGTAAAGGGGACATCAGATAAAGGGGACAGGCTACTTTTAAATATAAAGAGGATATAATTGATGCCGAGGGTAGTAAGAGGATTAGCAGACAGCCTTATTTATCATGTGCTCAACCGTGGCAATGGTAGACAGAAAGTTTTTCATAAAGACAGAGACTATGAAGCGTTTATCAATCTGATGAAACAGGCAAAGGAACGGCATTCGGTGAAGATTTTTGCGTACTGCTTAATGCCAAATCACTTTCATATGGTTATGATGCCAGATAAAGGAAAAGAATTAAGCAGATGGATGCAATGGTTAATGACAAGTCATGTTCGCCGTTATCATAGACATTATGGAAGCAGTGGTCATATATGGCAGGGAAGATTCAAAAGCTTCATCATCCAAAAAGATGAACACCTATTAATGGTTTTAAGATATGCAGAAGGTAATCCTGTAAGGGCCAGGTTGGTGAACTCAGCGAAAGAATGGTTGTGGTCTTCTCATAGAGATAGGATTTGTAGAGGCAAAAACTCTTTAGTTGATGATGTTCCAATTGAATTGCCTGCGAATTGGGACAGATATGTAGATGAACCATTGGCAGAGAAAGAGTTAGAAATGCTGCAACAGAGTGTCAATCGGCAATCACCTTATGGACAAACTGAATGGCAGATTAAAATAACCAAAGAACTTGGATTGGAATCGACAATAAGAGCAAGGGGAAGACCGAAAAAAGGACAAGAAGATGAGAAAAAGTAGCCTGTCCCCTTTTCCTTGTCCTTGTAGGCTGAATAGCCTCTTTGCCCGATTGAGGAAGTCAAAAAGACCTGCTTTGATTCCCTTTATCACTGCTGGTGACCCTGATATTGGCACGACAAGAAAATTAGT
>CAZVBB010000114.1:0-3791 GCA_964625285.1 uncultured bacterium
AATGAGAGGAATGACTGGATTTAGTCGCGTGGTGGCTAATGATAATCAAGATTTGGTAGTAGAGCTCAGGTCTTTCAACCATCGTTTCTTTGAGCTCAAAACAAATCTTCCACACTTTCTTGGCGACATTGAAATAAAAGCAAGGGAGTTGTTGCGCAAAGAAGTGCAACGCGGGTCTATCTATTTATCAATAAACTATGAAGACAAAGAGATTAAAATTGATCGGGAATTAATAATGGATTATGTAAAAAAAATTCGGTCATTGAAAGACTCTTTAAATTTAGATGGTGAAATTGATGTAAGCTTCCTAACGCAACTTCCCGGGGCAGTATCTTTGGGAAATAATGCAGGAGAAAAAATAAAATGGCATTCGCTAAAGAAGATGATTGAAGAAGCATTGAGAAGACTCGTGGTGGAGCGTGAGAAAGAAGGCGGGCTCATTCAGCGGGATATTACTTACAGACTGGCAATTATTAACCGTCATCGTGAAAAAATAAAGAAAAGATTGCCTATGAGAACAAAAAAATATCGTGAGCGACTGATAAAGAAAATAAAAGGGCTTGCTAAAGATGAAGAGCGGCTGCAGTTAGAGGTGTCGCTCTTTACGGATCGCTCAGATATTTCAGAAGAGATGACAAGATTCAGCGGATTTCTTCGTGAACTGTGCCGGCTTGTAGAGTCATCCGAGCCAGTGGGTAGGAAATTAGAGTTTGTGCTTCAGGAGATGGGGCGTGAGGTAAATACCATCACTGCTAAGGCAAATGATTTGTCTATCTCAAAAGCAGTTATCTCCATTAAGAATGAATTAGAGAAAATAAGGGAGCAGGTGTTGAATGTTGAATGAGATTTCAATGGAAGAATTACGGGGAAAAGTCGGGAGTGTTTATAAATTGGTTAATCTTGCCGCTATGAGAGCAAGGGATTTGAATAATGGTGCACCCAAGTTGGTGGATATAGATACAAAAAACACAATTCTCATTGCTTTGGCAGAGATCGCCGAAAAAAAGATCAGATGTAAAGAAGAAAATGCAACCAAAGAATCCGTTATTTAAAGAAAAGGAGATTATCCTTGGGGTAACCGGAAGCATTGCTGCATACAAGGCGGCAGAGCTCATCAGTGCACTAAAGAAAAGAGAAGCGGAAGTTACCGTAGTGATGACCGAATCCGCAAAGAGATTTATCACACCACTCACTTTAAGGACAATTTCTAAAAATTATGTCTATCATTCGCTTTTTACTGAGGAGTGGGACATCTCGCATATTTCCCTTGCCACTAAAGGAGACCTTATTCTCATTGCCCCGGCAACGGCAAACATTATTGCAAAACTCGCCGCTGGGCTTGCTGATGATCTACTTACAACTGTTTGTTTGTCAACAAAGGCTCCAATATTAATTGCACCGGCAATGAATTTTCAGATGTATGCCAACCCAATCTTACAGGAAAACATAAAAAAACTGAAAAAATCAGGCTATCGGATTATTCCCCCAGCCTCAGGCATTCTTGCCTGCGGTGAAGAAGGAAAGGGACGATTGGCATCTATTGAGGCCATCCTCGAAGAAATTGAGAGAACCTTTAAAAAGTCTCGTTAAAATTGAGATTTCTGAAAAACTTAAGAAATCTCTGGGGATCTTTTCAGAGTCCTAAAAATTAGACTCCAGACATTAGTCCTTGGTGAAATCAAATGAAGAATAAGAAAGGAATATTAGCAGGCAAAAAACTGCTCATTACCGCTGGTCCTACCGAGGAGCCAATAGATCCAGTGCGCTTCATCTCCAACCGCTCCACAGGAAGGATGGGATACCTCCTCGCATTATCTGCCTATCAGGAAGGAGCAATAGTCACTCTTATCAGTGGGCCCACTCATCTTTCTCCTCCACAAGGAATCGAAGAGTATGTCTTGGTTAGGACAGCTATTGAGATGAGGGAAGAAGTGCTGAAAAGAATTGAAGTCTGCGATATCCTTATTATGGCCGCTGCTCCATCTGACTACAGACCTCGGTATTACTCAGCTAAAAAAATAAAGGGGAAGAAGAAAATTGCTTCTATTGAGCTTTCCCCCAATCCGAATATCCTGAAAGAAGTGGGAGAAAAAAAGAGAAAAGAGATGATTGTTGTCGGATTTGCCGCTGAAACGGATAATCTGATTAACAATGCCAGCAGAAAACTTAAGGAGAAAAACCTTGATTTCATCGTTGCCAATCGGATTGATGCCAATGGAGCAGGATTTGGCACTGCTCCTACCGAAGTGAAAATTATTACAAAAGAAAAAATAGAAATCCTTGACGGCGTCAGTAAAGAAGAGCTTTCCTCCTTCATCCTCAAAAAATTAGGTGTGATTCTACAAGCTCACCACTCCTCTCTTGAACCATCCTGAGCGTAGTCAAAGGGAGGGAAATAATCTGGAGCCTTTATTATGCAAAGCCTCTAACGGGTCTGGTTTCCTGGCAATCAAGGTGACAGTTCCGAAACCTTTTGGGATGCCAAGAGGGGCAGATCTCCGTAGGTAAGGTATCTGCCGAGGCGGATAGCTTGATTTTGGAGAGGTTCTATATTGCTTTGTCAATTAAATAACGATTGTATTGTAGTTGCCCGCCTAGGCGGGCTATCTAGTGACAAATTTAGTTCAAGCCAAGCAAGCTTGGCAACTACATTTAGTTGACGGAGCAATATAATATAGATATGGGTTAATGGAAGGTGGGCAATGCTCCTCTTCGCTAATAATATCAAAGGGGGCTGAACTATGAAAGCGCTTCTATGGATCCCATTGCTAATCTTGGTGTTAGGTTGTGTCCGGGCAGGCAAAGATTTTCCGGAAGGTAATGCCACGGAGGTAAAAAGGGTTGTTAATGGCCTTGAGGTCACTCTCCAGACGGAAAAGGCCGTCTATAAGTCAGGCCAGACCATCGTGATGAGCCTTACTGTGACAAATAAGGGAGACAAGCCCCTTGAGCTTATCTTTTCCTCTTCCCAGAGATATGACTTTGTGGTAGAGAAGGAAGGAAAAGAGATCTGGCGCTGGTCCAAAGATAAATTTTTCGCTATGGTGCTTGGCGAGTTTACGCTGCAGCCAGATCAATCCCTGGTCTATGAGGATACCTGGGCCCAGGAGGATAATGCTGGCAAGCTCGTTCCACCCGGAAAGTATGAGATTATCGGCATACTAACAACCGCTCCGGAGAGCATCACTTCATACTCCTTAAATATTGAGATCGTAAGGTAAGTCGCCTTTCCAAGAAAAAGGTGTCCGCCTTTCCAAGAAAAAGGTGTCTGACACCTTTTTGGACATTTAATTCCAAATTAATTTTGAATCCCGGGGATACAATACTTAATTATTGACTTTCAATAGGGGAAATGGAAGTTAATAATCATCGTTATAGTCTCGCTCCTTTACCCACTATCACACGATAGGCGGAACATTCCTGTCGCACTCTTTAAAATTACAAGCACCAAACCACAAATTACAAATAAGCACCAATGACCAAAATGACTGCTTCGCAGTCATCCTGAGCCCTTCGCTTCCTGTCATTCTGAGCGAAGCGAAGAATCTCGTAGCGCTCAGGACAGGCTCCGCGAAGGATCTAAGATGAATGAGATTCTTCGGTCGCCTAGGCGACCGAAGAATGACAACAAAGTTGTCAGTTTTGAACATTTGGTAATTTGAATTTGACACAAAGTGCCTCACTTCATTTAAGGTTACAGAGATTTATATCCGTGATGGGAATTTGTATATTGTGACTTAGTGGTCTATTTCATAAATTCTGTTACGTATATACATAAGCAGATGAGGTTT
>CAZVBB010000115.1:0-3759 GCA_964625285.1 uncultured bacterium
TGAGGTTGTTAAGGCAAAGACAGGTTCAAGGGAGAGACTGCGTCAGATATGGAGAGAGGCTCGGGTAGCTAACGAAAGACTGGAAAGTCTCAAGAGGCTACAGGCAGAGTTTGACAATTATCGCAAGCGTGTCACCAAGGAGAAAAGTGAACTCTTTCAATATGTTACTGAAGATTTAATTTATGAACTTCTCCCAACAATAGATAACTTTGAAAGAGCAATTTATGGAATTGGCAAGAATGGTGACCAGAAAACTCTTCTTCAAGGGGTAGAAATGATTTACAAGGAATTGTGCTCCGTGCTGAAGAAAAGGGGGTTAGAAAAGATAAGTGCCATGGGAAAAGAGTTTGACCCCAGTCAGCATGAGGCAATTGAGCATGTGGAAAACATTGAGCAGCCTGAGAACGTTGTGATAGAAGAAGTGGCTACCGGTTATCGGATTAAAGATAAGATAATTAGACCTGCAATAGTTAAAGTTTCTAAAAGAAAAGAATAAAAGAAATAAGTTTTAGGAAAAAAGAGGAGGAAAGATAAAATGGGGAAAGCGATAGGAATTGATTTGGGAACGACAAACTCTGTAGTCTCAGTTATGGAAGGAGGGGAACCCGTTGTTATTGTTAATTCTGATGGTGCAAGGACAACTCCTTCTGTAGTTGCCTTCACAAAAGGAGGAGAACGTCTTGTAGGGCAAATTGCCAAGCGACAGGCAATTACCAACGCAGCAAACACAGCTTTTTCAGTGAAACGGCTTATGGGAAGGAAATTTACTGACCCTGAGGTGGTAGAAGCAAAAAAGAGGATTTCATACCCCATTGATAAAGCCCCTAACGGAGATATACGGATTCTTATTGGCGGAAAAAAGCTGAGCCCGCAGGAAGTCTCGGCAATGGTGCTGCAGAAAATGCGCCAGACTGCTGAAGAATACCTGGGAGAGAAGGTAAGCGAAGCCGTAATTACTGTCCCTGCTTACTTCAATGATGCACAGCGCCAGGCAACAAAAGATGCCGGTAAAATTGCCGGGTTAGAGGTGCTAAGAATAATTAATGAGCCAACCGCAGCCGCTCTTGCTTATGGGTTCGGAAAAGTAAAAAAAGAGCAAAAAATTGCTGTCTTCGACCTTGGAGGAGGAACCTTCGATATATCCATTCTGGAAGTGGCTCCCGTCGAAGAAGAGGCTACGTTTGAAGTAAAATCCACCAATGGAGATACATTCCTGGGAGGAGATGATTTTGACCATCGGATAGTGAGCTGGCTAACATCTGAATTTAAGCGCGAACATGGTATTGATCTGGGCAATGACGCAATGGCACGACAAAGACTGGTTGAAGCTTCCGAACGGGCAAAGTGTGAGCTTTCAACTTCACTTCAGACAGAGATAAATCTTCCGTTCATTACTGCCGATTCAAGTGGCCCTAAGCATTTTAGTATGAATTTAACCAGGGCAAAGCTTGAACAATTGACCGCAGACCTTATTGAGAGGTGTAAGGGTCCCTGTGAGCAGGCACTGAAAGATGCAGGGCTAAGCACCAAAGACATTGATGAGGTTATTCTTGTGGGTGGGCAGACCCGTTCCCCGGCAGTCCAGGAGTTAGTAAAAAAACTCTTTGGTAGAGAGCCACACAAAGGAGTTAATGTTGATGAGGTGGTAGCCGTTGGCGCTGCAATTCAGGGGGGAGTTCTAAAAGGAGAGGTCAAGGATGTGCTACTCTTAGATATTACCCCGCTTACACTTGGCATAGAAACTCTCGGCGGAATAATGACACCATTAATTGAGAGAAATACAACAATTCCCACCAAGAGAAGCCAGATATTTTCCACTGCTGCAGATAATCAAACAGCAGTGACAATAAATGTGCTTCAGGGAGAGAGAAAGATGGCTCCCGATAACAAAAGCCTGGGAAGATTTGACCTTGTGGGCATTCCCCCGGCTCCACGTGGAATTCCACAGATTGACGTTACTTTTGACATTGACGCCAATGGTATTGTTCATGTCTCCGCAAAAGATCTTGCCACTAACAAGGAGCAGAAGATAACGGTTCAGCCCACAGGCGGACTTTCAAAGGCAGAGATAGACAAAATGGTAAAGGAAGCCGAGAAGCTGAGAGGGGAAGATGAAAAGCGAAAAGAGGCAGCCGAGGCAAAAAATCAGGCTGATACCCTTATCTACACAACTGAGAAGATGCTCTCGGAGCTTGGAGAAAAAGTGAGTGATGAAGAAAAGGGCAAGATAAATCAAGCGATTGACAAACTCAAAGAAGCACTCAAAGGAGATGACATACAGGCAATAAAAGCGGCAAATGAGGAGTTAATAAAGAGCTCTCATAAATTGGCTGAAACAGCATACCAGCAAGCAGCTGAGAAGCAGACGTCGACAGAAGAAAAAGTAGAACAAGAAGAGCCGCAAAAAAAGGAAAAAAAGCAGAAGAAAGACAGAGAAGAAGAAAGAGAAGAAGAAGATATAATTGATGCTGAATTTAAAGTAGACGATGAAAACAAGAAAAAGTCTAATTAGAGATTTCTAAAAAAGGCTGAAATCTCTGATTATTCACCCCGTTAGATAATTTTATATCTAACGGGGCAAGCAGATAAGATATAGATTACACAGATTTTTTATCGTGTAGGCTTTCAGGTATCAGGCATTAGACCTAAAAGCTGGATTGTAAAAGTGAGACAATAAATGGCGGAAGATTATTATAAAATATTGGGCGTAAGCAAAGATGCCAGTACAGAGGATATAAAGAAAGCTTTTCGTAAGATTGCCATTGAGAACCACCCGGATAAAAATCCTGGCGATACTGGGGCTGAAGAAAGGTTTAAAGCCGCAGGCAAGGCTTATGAAGTATTAAGTAACCCTGAAAAAAGGGCGAAGTATGACCAATTTGGGCCTGAGGGAGTGCAGGCGGAATATGCTAGACCTGGAGGATTTGAAGGATTTGGACTTGGCGATGCATTCAGAATCTTTGAGGAATTCAGTAAAGGCGCTGGAGGAGGTATTTTTGATGAGTTGTTTGGTGCTCAGACAGCAAGACAGGGAAAAGCTCAGTATGGTGAGAACCTACGGTATGATTTAGAGATATCTCTGGAGGAAGCAGCTAATGGAACCGAGAAATGGATTGAGATTCTTCGCTCTTCGCACTGTCCTGTCTGTTCAGGAACAGGAGCAAAGCCAGGCACGTCTTCGAGCAGTTGCAAGACCTGTCATGGAAGTGGCCAGGTGCGCTATGCACGAGGTTTCTTTAGTGTTGTCCAGTCCTGCAGCCGCTGCCACGGGGGAGGAGAAATAATTGAAAGTCCTTGTGCAAACTGCCGCGGCGGTGGCCGGGTAAAAAAACGCCATCGTATCCAGGTAAAGATTCCGCCGGGCGTAGATACAGGTTCGCGCCTGCGCCTTTCTGGAGAGGGAGAAGCGGGCTTAAGAGGAGCAGAAAGAGGCGACTTATATGTCTTTATTCATGTGAGAGAGCATGAGATATTTACAAGACAGGGCAATGATCTTCTTTGTGAGGTTCCGATAAGTTTTAGTCAGGCTGCCCTAGGAGCAGAGATATCTATTCCTACTCTCAACGGTCAGCTTAAAATGAAAGTTCCCCCCGGGACGCAAACAGGAAGACTGTTTCGTTTAAGAGGAAAGGGCATTCCAAGTTTACATGGCTACAGCCGTGGGAACCAATATGTGAAAGTAATACTGGAAACGCCCAGGAGACTGAGCGAGAAAGAAAGAAAATTATTTGGTGAACTTATTGAGTTAGAGGACAAAAA
>CAZVBB010000116.1:0-3758 GCA_964625285.1 uncultured bacterium
CTCTGTGCCTTAGTGCCTATGTGCCTAAAATTGGATGGCTTTCACTGAATATTTACTTAATTTCTAACAGGTGTTTATTCCCACCGCAAGGGGTGGGACTTTCTATCGTGGTAAATAGGGCGTCACAAAAGTGCCGCCCTTGATCATAGGCTGGAACATATTTTGTGACAGCCTGTTCGTGGGAACAAAAAGGAGGAAAATTGAAAATGGGGGTAGAGGAAAAAATAAAGGAAATTGTTGTTGAGCAGCTTGGGGTGAACCCTGAACAGGTAACTCTTGAGGCATCATTCACTGATGACCTTGGCGCTGATTCACTAGGCGCGATGGAACTGATTATGGCATTGGAAGAGGAATTTGGCCTGGAAATTCCACAGGATGATGCAGAAAAAATTATTACAGTAGGCGATGCAGTTCAGTATGTTATAAAACGAAAAGAGGAAGAAGATAGAGAGGAAGAAGAGATATAGGATGAAAAGGAAAGGAAATGAGAGAAGATAGGCGGGTGATGGTTACCGGAATTGGAGTGGTTTCCCCGCTTGGAAACAACAAGGAGGATTTCTGGTCATCTCTTATTGCTGGAAAAAGTGGAGTAGGGAAGCTTACCCTGTTTGATGCTCGCGAGTTTAGCTGCCAGATCGGCGCTGAGGTTAAAGATTTTAATCCTGTAGGAAGACTGGGGGGAAAAGAGTCACGGCGGATGGACCGTTTTACCCAGTTTGCAGTAGTTGCTGCCCTTGATGCTGTCCTTGACGCCCGACTTGACCTGAGCAGGGAGAATTCCAATCGCATTGGAGTTATAGTTGGTTCCGGAATTGGAGGATTGGGGACGCTTGAGGCGCAACACTCCATACTTCTTGAAAAAGGGCCAAGGAGAATTTCTCCTTTCCTTATTCCAATGTTTGTCTCGGACATGGCATCCGGGCAAATATCTATCGTATTAGGTGTGAAAGGTCCCAATTTGTGTGCAGTTACTGCCTGTGCCTCAGGTTCTCATTCTATCGGGGATTCTTACCGGATTGTTCAGCGCGGTGAGGCAGATGTAATGATCACTGGTGGCTCCGAGGCGGCAATTACACCGATAGGACTTGGTGGGTTTTGTGCAATGAGGGCGCTCTCTACGCGTAATAATGAACCAGAGCGGGCAAGTAGACCTTTTGATAGAGAGCGAGATGGCTTTGTTATAGGAGAAGGGGCAGGGATACTAATTTTAGAAAGTTTAGAGCATGCTAACTCGCGTGGAGCACACATCTATGCTGAGGTCGTTGGTTATGGAATGAGTAGTGATGCTTATCATATAACTGCTCCAGCCCCTGATGGTGAAGGGGCTGTAAGAGCAATGAAGGCTGCTTTAAATGATGCCTGTCTTGCGCCTGAGGAAGTTACCTATATTAATGCTCACGGAACTTCAACCCCACTTAATGATAAACTTGAAACGGCTGCTATCAAAAGTGTCTTTGGAGAGCATGCTAATAAGTTGGTCATTAACTCAACAAAATCTATGGCTGGTCATCTCCTGGGAGCCTCTGGAGGCATAGAGTTTATCGCCTCTGTCCTTTCTATTGAAATGGGAGTTGTCCATCCAACTATTAACTATGAATATCCTGACCCGGAATGTAATCTTGACTATGTTCCTAACCGGGCTCGTCAGATGAACATAGATGTTTGCATATCCAATTCTTTTGGTTTTGGTGGCCATAATGCGTCACTGGTAGTAAGGAAATATAGGTCTGGAGGAGGAAAATGAATTTTGACCTTAATGAAGATCAGGAAGCAATACTTAAAGAAGTAAAAGAAATTTGCCGGGAAGAACTTGCTCCTAGAGCAGAAGAAATAGAGGAAAAGAAAAATTTCCCCTGGGAAAACATTAAGCTCCTTTCTCAAAGCGACCTAATGGGAATTGCTGTGCCTGAGAAATATGGTGGGCTGGGGATGGATTATCTTACCTGGGCATTGGTGGGGGGAGAGATATCACAGGCTTGTGCCACAACTGGAGCAATTTATGGGGCAAACCTGCTCTGCATTTATCCGATCCTTACCTTTGGAACCGAAGAACAAAAGTGCAAGTATCTTCCGCCCATGGCTAAAGGAGAAGTGTTGGGAGCTTTTGCTTTGACTGAACCTCAGGCTGGCTCTGACATTGGGAATATTCAGATGACAGCTACCCCCGAGGGTGATGATTATATCTTAAATGGCACAAAGGCCTTCATTACCAATGGCGGAGTAGCAGAGACCTACATCGTTATTGCCAATGCCAAATTGGCAGGAGATCCCCGCGGACTGACTGCCTTTATTGTAGAAAAGGGAATGCAGGGGTTTACTTTTGGTCAGAAATTTGACTTGATGGCTTATCCTGCACTCGCTAATTGTGAACTGGTCTTCAGGAACTGTCGTGTTCCCAGTGAAAATATTCTCCTCTCAAAAGGAAAGGGGTTTCGGGTAGCGATAAAAACTCTTGATGTTGGTCGCATTGGTATGGGAATCAAGGCAGTTGGGCTGGCACGAGCTGCATATAAGGCAGCGCTTAAGTATGCCCGGGAAAGAGTACAGTTTGGCAAATCTATCTTCAATTTTCAGGCAGTTCAGTTTATGCTTGCCGATATGGCAACGGAAATAGAAGCAGCGCGCCTCCTGGTTCTTAAAGCAGCCTTCCTGCGCGACTGTGGAAAAGAATTTGGGAAAATTGCTGCTATGGGAAAAGTTTTTGCCAGTGAAATATGTATGCGAGTTACCACTAAAGCAGTTCAGATTCACGGTGGATATGGTTATACAAAAGAATATCCCGTAGAACGTTATATGCGAGAAGCAAAGCTATTTGAGATTATTGAGGGAACCTCTGAAATCCAACGTAATACCATTGCCAGCTACCTGTTAAAAGAAGAATGAACATCATTGTTTGTATAAAGCAGGTACCCGATGCTAATGCTCTAAGTAAGGTAAGGATAGAGCCAAAGACAAAAACTCTCCTCAGGCATGAAGTTACTTCTTTAATTATCAATCCGTTTGATGAGAATGCCATTGAAGAGGCGCTGCGGCTGCGAGAAAGGCACGGAGGCAAGGTTACTGCCATCACAATGGGCCCTCCTCAGGCTGAGAGCGCGCTTAGAAGAGCTCTCGCCATGGGAGTTGATGAGGCAGTTCTCATAACTGATCCGGCGCTGGCGGGCTCTGATACTCTGGCTACTTCTTACGTTTTATCTACCGCAATTAGAAAAATTGGGGAGTTTGACCTTATTCTCCTGGGAAAGCATACAATAGATGGAGATACAGCTCAGGTTGGTCCCCAACTGGCTGAGCAGCTTGGGCTGCCTCAAATAATCTGCGCACAAAAGATAGAAGTCAAAGATAATGTGGTAAAGGCGGAAAGCAGCTTTGGAGATTTCTTTGAGGTAGTGGAAGCCTCACTCCCTGCTGTTCTAACAGTAACAGATAAAATAAACAAGCCTCGCCGTCCACCAATGCGAGGGGTGCTTAAGGCAAGGAGGGCAGAGATTTTTGAGTGGGGATTAACCGCTCTTAATCTGGATAGCAACCGAATTGGCCTTGATGGTTCCCCAACCCGTGTAGTTGAATTATATACTCCTCGGTTTGGCAGAAAAAAGAAGGAAATGTTAACTGGTTCAATCTCCATGCAGATTGATACCCTCCTTAATAGATTGAAGGAAGATGGAATAATTTGAAGTATAGGAATTTCAATCCTATACTTGATTATTCACCCCGTTAGATAAAAAATCTTATCTAACGGGGCAAGCCGATTAAAA
>CAZVBB010000117.1:0-3727 GCA_964625285.1 uncultured bacterium
ACCAAAGGTGCTCATTGCTTGATCACAAGGTTAAAGAGATCATAACAATGATTGCACCAAAGGTGCTCATTGCTTGATCACAAGGTTAAAGAGATCATAACAATGATTGCGCCAAAGGCGCTCATTGCTTGATCATAAGGTTAGAGAGATTATAACAATGATTGCACCAAAGGTGCTCATTGCTTGATCACAAGGTTAAAGAGATCATAACAATGATTGCGCCAAAGGTGCTCATTGCTTGATCATAAGGTTAGAGAGATTATAACAATGATTGACAGGAGACTGTTTAAAAATTTTGACTATCCCCTTCTTTTGTTAGTGCTTGTTACCTGTCTCATTGGTCTGGCAATGATTTACAGCGCTTCCCATCATCTCCAAGATATCCACGGATTTTATGCCAGGCAACTTATATGGATGGGAATTAGTCTGGCAGGAATGGTATTCATTCTTAGCATTAACTATCAGACAATTTTAAAGCATAGCTATGGACTTTATTTCATAACTCTTCTTCTCCTTCTGGCAGTTGCTCTGTTCGGACCGGTTGTGCGCGGCGCCCAGAGGTGGATAATTGTTGGACCACTGTCATTTGCTCCTGCAGAGTTTGCCAAAATAACGGTTGTCCTGAGCCTGGCGTATTATTTAGGTAGTGCCGAGGGAGTAAAGGCGATAAAAAAAATATTCACTTCATTTCTTATTGTAGGGATTCCTTTCATTTTAATCTTTAAACAGCCGGATCTGGGAACAGCTCTTATTTTGCTTCCCGCCCTCTTTGTTATGCTATACCTAACAGGTATTAAAAAGCGATACCTCTTAGCCATTATCCTCTTTGGCGTTCTGGTTGTTATTCCATCTGTTTACCATTTCTTTCTTGAGGAGTATCAACGGGCAAGAATCCATGTTCTCTTAAATCCGGAATTAGACCCTCTTGGAGCATCTTTTAGTCTCAATCAGTCAAGAATTACCATCGGCTCCGGGGGAATTTGGGGAAGAGGATGGTTGGGTGGTTCCCAAACCCAGCTCCATTTCCTTCCAGCACAA
Source organism: uncultured bacterium (assembly GCA_964625285.1). Taxonomy (GTDB): domain Bacteria; phylum NPL-UPA2; class NPL-UPA2; order NPL-UPA2; family NPL-UPA2; genus NPL-UPA2. Next base: position 1,039 of record CAZVBB010000117.1, read on the forward strand.
TACACTGATTTTATCTTCGCTGTTGTTGGAGAAGAATGGGGCTTTATAGGGTCAGTGGGTCTTCTTTTACTTTACATAGGAATATTTAAGAGTGGCGTACGAATAGCTTGCGAGGCAAAGGACCGTACTTCATCGCTCCTCGCAGCCGGGCTCACTACTATGCTTGTATCGCATGTCTTAGTTAACATTGGAATGGCGCTGGGAATAGTGCCTGTAGTTGGATTACCGCTGCCTTTCCTGAGTTATGGCGGTTCTTTTCTACTGACGACGATGCTTTCTGTCGGGCTTCTTCTGAACATTCATATGAGAAGATTCATTATTTAAGAGCATAGGAATTTGAGGGAAACAAATGAGAAAAAGGTTCAGAAGTTCAAAGGTTCAGAACCCAGAACGGTGACTGGTAATTGGTGATTGGTGACTGGTAATTGGTGCTCTGGTGCTCTGGTGCTCTGATGACTGGTAACTGATGCAGGTGATGAAATGAAAATAAGGATAGGGGTGCTTTCGGATACGCATATACCTATTGCAGCAAGAGAAATTCCCAGAAAAGCCCTTGCGCTTTTAAATGGCGTTGATTTGATAGCTCATGCTGGAGATATTCTTCAACTTACAGTGTTGGAGGAACTAGAGGAATTGGCTGAGGTAAAAGCAGTATATGGTAATATGGACACGCACAGCATCCGAGAAAAATTGCCGGAAATAAATACCTTTGAGGTACAGGGATTTAAGATAGGCATTATTCATGGGTCAGGTCCTCCTTCTGGAATGGAATCGCGTATAGGAAAAAAGTTTGATAAGATTGATGTAATTATATATGGACATTCTCACTCGCCGAAAAATGAGATAATTAATGGTGTGTTGTTCTTTAACCCTGGCTCCACTACAGATAGGGTTTTTGCTCCGTGTAATTCTTTTGGCATTCTTACAATTGATAAGGAAATCAGGGGGGAAATAATAAGGATTTAAGGTATCCGTTCAGGGTTCCGGGTTCCGAACCTCTGAACTTCTGAACCCGTGAACTATTTTTTTAATCTGTTTGAGTTTATACAAGAAGTGTCCCTTTTTGAATTTAGAACGCCAGGCGTGCTCAACAATCCATCCTCCGAAACGCATCACGCTATTTCTCCAGGGCCGGTACCATACTCTCCATCCCGATTTAATATTATGCAGGGAAAAAAGCAGAGACGGAAAGTAAAAGATATTAAGAGCCACTGAAAACATATGTCTGAACCGATAGAAGCCACTCATAATTTTTCTGACAGAAGATAGCATTTCCTCAGGCGTTATTGGCTCATCAGGCTCAAATAAAGGGAAGTATCCGTCGTAATACTCCCAGCCAATGTGTTCAGTGGGGTAAATTCTATCCTGAGCTTTAAGCCGCTCTCTCAATTTCGTTCCAGGCAGTGGAACTGGGAGTAAAACTTGCAGGGTATCAATTTTTGCTTTTCTTATAAATCTTCTGAAGTGGCCCACCCGTTCTCTGGCCGCCATCTTAAAATTAATATTCTCCATCATTGGATAGCCAAAAATAAACATGCCGTGCACGAAAAATCCAAACTTATGAAATATCTTAACCAGAGACAGCATATCTTTTGACTTCAGGCTTTTATTCATAGCTTTCAATTCTTCATCAATAATCGATTCAAAACCAATGGCTACCTTGTCAATTCCCGCATCCCGCATGGCAGTGAGTAGCTCGCTGTCCTTTGCGCTATCTAATCTCATCTGGACTGTTATGCCTAATCTGCGATGAATTCTTTCTTGATACTCCTTTAGTATTTTACAAAACCTTATTGTTTCTTTTCTCCGTTGCCCAAAAAAATCATCAACAACAAAAAAATGCTTGGCATTTCTTGCCTCTACAAGAGAACTGATATGTTCAAGTAGTCGTTCAGGGGAAGCACACCTTATCTTGCCCTTGACGGTGCAGAATTCGCAATTCATATCACATCCCCTTATCCTCCCTACCGGATAAACTTTAATTCTGGCATATCGCACCAGGGAAAAATCCGGCAAGGGGAACAGATCAAAATCTGTTATTGGTTCTCTGGAGGAAGTATAAGTCACCTCCTTATTTTTTAAATATGAAATTCCTCTAACATTATCTATGATTTGCTTACCTTCCATGACTGATAAGAGTTCCACAATGGTTTCTTCGCCTTCACCAATGATGATGCAATCAATGCCTGAAGATAGCGCCTCAGCTATAGTATCCTCAGTAAAGTGCTGACCCCCAGCAATGGTTATTACTCTGCAATACTTATTATAAAAACGTGCAATTTCATAAAGTCTCGGGATGGTGCTTGTTAGCCCACCATAAAATCCAATGACATCCGCTGGTCTTAAAAATTGCAACTGCTTATGGTCAGGCAGCCCGAATTTATCCCTGGGTCCATATCCATTATAATTATTCTCATCAATAATCTCAACATCCCATTTCTCCATCTTGTTAACGGCAGTAGCTACACAGACTGGTCCAAGGGCAGTCATTTTCTTAAGAGAGCGAGAATAGATAGTAAGCGATGGAGAAGCCGGGATTACGACTCTCAGCCTGTATCTTTTCTTAGATGTATCAATTTTCATTTTATCCTCCATATAGTGCTCTGTAAACTAAATAATAGTCTGATATTCCTGCACAGATTCCTGAAAAGTAGCGAGTAGCAAGTAGAGAGTAGAGAGAAAAACTACT
>CAZVBB010000118.1:0-3680 GCA_964625285.1 uncultured bacterium
CACTTCTACATTTTTTAGCAACTCTTTTAGTTTCATAATTCTTTTAGAGATTTCTAAAAAAACCCAAAAATCTCTGATTACGCCGATTAAATACCGATTACACAGACGTCGTTGCGAGGAGGCACGTAGTGCCGACGAAGTAATCTCAGAGGACTCCGAGGCTTTTTCAGAGACCTCTTTTATCGTTTTCCTGTATTCATCTCTCATTCACCAATGCACCATTCTGGATTCACCGTTCAGCGTTCTGCGTTCTGGGTTCACCGTTCAGGGTTCCGGGTTCACCGTTCAGGGTTCTGAACCTTGAACTCTGAACCTTTAAACCTCTGAACCTCTGAACCTCTGAACCTTTGAACCTTTGAACCTTTAAACCTCCACCGTTCACCGTTCAGGGTTCCGGGTTCACCGTTCTGGGTTCTGAACCTTGAACTCTGAACCTCTGAACCCCTTTCATTTTGAATTTCCTATGCCTCCTGTTACTTTTAAATAAGACATTGTTTGCTCAGCTACCCTCTGAAAGAGCCCAGTTGGCACAACTCCACTACGGCGATCATGTTTCGGTTCATCGATGATAGCTACAATAGCAACTTCAGGGCGCTCAGCAGGAAGATATCCAATAAAAAGAAGGGTAAATTGGGTATCTGAATATCTTCCATCAATAAACTTCTGCGCAGTTCCTGTTTTACCTGCCACCTGGTAGCCGCTAACCGCCGCTCTTCCTGCAGTTCCCACTTCAGCAGAATCAATCATAATGTAAGTTAGCTCCTTGGCTGTATCTGCTGAAATTATCCTTTTTGAAGAAGAGTTGAATTTCTTTACTGGATATCCCTCATCATCAACAACAGAGATAGCAAGACGCGGACTGATGAGAACCCCCCCATTGGCAATGGCAGAGGTAGCTTGAGCTAATTGAACGGCAGTAACGCCAATCCCCTGTCCAAATGAAATCGTGCCCATATCAATTTTTGACCACCTAGCGGGAGAGCGCAGTATTCCTCTTGCCTCCCCCGGAAAGTCCACTCCCGTGAGAGAGCCGAAACCAAATAAGCGAATGTAGTGGTAAAGTGTTTCTTTCCCTAAGGTCCTCGCAATTTTTGCAGTACCAATATTGCTTGATAATCCTCCAACTACCTCACTGAAAGTAAGCCACCCACGAGGATTCACATCCCTGATGGTGTGACTACCAAATCGATAAAAACCATGCTCAACAAATATTTTGTCATTGGAGTTGTATGCTCCTTCTTCCAGAGCTGCTGCTGCTGTAAGCACCTTAAAAGTAGAGCCAGGTTCAAATAAATCGGTAACTGCCTGGTTTCTGCGCTCTTGTGGCTGGTAAGTATGGAACCGATTCGGGTCAAAGGAAGGGTAATTTGCCATAGCCAGTATTTCCCCGCTAAACGGGTCAATAATTACAATAGAGCCGGCACGAGCGCCATATTTTTGTATGGTTGCATTTAGCTCTCTTTCAGCAATGTGCTGAATAACCGCATCTATTGTTAAGACTAGGTGATAACCACGGGGCGGAGAAAGATTTTCTTCTAAAACAGGGATTATCTCTCTGCCGCGACCATCAACTGTAAGATAGTGCCATCTACTCTCTCCTCGCAGGTATCGGTCATAATAAAGTTCTACCCCCTCTAATCCAACCTCATCAATATTAACAAATCCTAAAATATGAGAAGCTAACTCTCCGTGCGGGTAGAATCGCTTTGCCTCTTCAAGATGTCCAACCCCTTTAAGGTTTAGCTCCCTTACCTTCTCTCCTTTTCCATTATCCATTCCCCTAGCCAGCCAGACAAATGGTTGATCGGATCTTAGTTTCCTTCTAATCTCCTCTGGAGGAATCGCAAGAAGCGGCGAGAGCTTTGCAGATGCTTTTACTACACATTCAATCTGCCACGGATGGGCATAAATAGAATCAACGGTTACATTAATAGCTAATAACTTTCCTCTTCTATCATAGATGGTTCCGCGCTCAGGGGAAAGGGCTACTTTGCTATTATGCTGCCTTTGTGCTTTATCGTAAAGAACAGAAGCTCTGACAACTTGAATTTGGTAGAGCTGATACAGGAGACCGGTGAAAGCTCCAGACACAAACAAAAGTACAATAATTGTTCGAAAGCGATGCCACTTTGTAATCATATCATCACCACTTCCTACTCTTTCACAGGCCGCCTTATTTCTCTAACAGGCTCCTTGCTACGAACAAGCCCCAATTCCCGGAGGGCAATCTCCTCAATACGGTCAGGAGAACGTAGACGAGAAAATTCTAAAAGAAGAATGCTCTTTTCCTCTCTTAGCTCAGTTTGTTGCTGCATCATTTCCCTTAAGCGATAGCTAACTTTAAGCAGTTCTGTTCTCTGCCACAAATAAAATAGAGTCATAAAAACTAAAACTGTTATAATTGCCAGGTGCCCCCATACAAACAGGCCTTTCTTCTTTCTTTTCTTTCTCATAGCCGCTCTACTACTCGCAACTTTGCTCCACGAGAACGGGGATTTTCAGCTACTTCCTCCCTGGACGGACGGATAAGAGTAGAAATGATTTTTACTACTTTTTTTTCACCGCCACAGCAACATACTGGAAAGGATGAAGGGCAATGACATGAACGCGTCCATCTCAAAAAGGTGTGCTTGACAATACGGTCTTCAAGAGAGTGATAAGAAATAACAACCAAGCGACCACCGGATTTAAGTAATTTTATCCCGCTCTCCAGTCCATCTTGCAACAACCCAAGTTCATTATTGACGGCAATTCTCAGTGCCTGGAACGTCTTTGTTGCAGGATGAGTTTTTCTCTTCCACAAAGGAATAACCCCAGTAATTATCCCGGCAAGTTGTGTGGTAGTTTCAATTCTTCCCTTTTTTCTATATTTAACTATAGCTTTAACAATCAAGCCGGCAAGCCTCTCTTCACCAAACTTTCGCAAAATGCTCACTAATTCTTGTGAGGAAAAATTATTCACAAGATGAGATGCCATAACCGAGCTTCCTTCCTGCATCCGCATGTCGAGAGGACCTTCGAGTCTAAAGCTAAATCCCCGTTTCGGGTCACTCAGCTGGGAAGAGGAAACGCCGATGTCAAGCAAAAATCCATCCATTTTTTCAATCCCCAGCTTCAGTAAAATACTTTCTACGTTCCCAAAATTACCCTGAACAAGGGTAAGGATATCCTTATGTTTTTTTAGTCTTTGCTCAGTATATCTAATTGCACTTGCATCCCGGTCAATCCCTATCAGTCTTCCTCCTGAACCAAGTTGCCGGAGAATTGCCTCACTGTGTCCGCCATCCCCAATAGTGCCATCAACATAGATGCCATCTTTTTTCAAATTAAGGAGTTTGACTACCTCATTGACCAATACTGGAACATGCATCATTCAAGTCTTTTAGTGCACCAGTTACCAGTGCACTGATAAATTAAATATCAAAATGCAAATTTTAAATTGCAAATTTTAAATTGCAAATTTATCTTTTCGCCTTTGGTCATCCTTCTTAACATTTTTCACTTTGCATTTTTCATTTTTCACTTTTCATTTACCCTATGCCCTTTGCTCTATGCCTTCTGCCCTTTGCGACTGGTGCTCTGGTGCTCCTCCTTTACTTTCTTCAGTCTATCTTAAGCTCCAGCCTTTCAGCCATCTCTTCAAACGTTTTTTCGTGCTCCTCCCGATACTTGCTCCAGGA
>CAZVBB010000119.1:0-3619 GCA_964625285.1 uncultured bacterium
CATCAAACATCTATACTCTTTTCAGTATATGCGACAAAAGATTAGGCACTCTCGATTTGGAACCTTTTAATTTGGCCGTTATTAAGGCACGCAATGCCGTTATAGGATTTATGGGAACAAGACCTATTGGATTGACCTTCATAAGGTGAAACATCGCCTCCGCTGTTGAACAGAGATCATTGCATTCTCTACTGAGATATACATTTTTTCTTTTCAGCTTTTTGATTAGGAGCGGAGAAACCTCTTCAATAGCACAGTGTCCCGCAATGAGCACCTTACCTTCCACGTTGAGAACCTCTTGCTTATCGAAGCCCTTACCCATCAAAAGAGTCCAACCACCTTTACCATTATAATCGTTGTACCATACCTGTAATAATGTCAATGGATTGTTAACGCATCCCTCCCGACAGGCCAGTTCCTTCCCTTTAATAATTTTCACATCATCTGGAAAAGAATCATACAGGTCTGTTGGATATGATCCCACTTTTGGCATATCACCGATAAGGTCAACTGAATCAAGGTTGGTTATGTCACCTGCCATATCAATATCCTGAAGGCTTCTTACATCTCCACCGAACCCCCGCTCGATGGCCATCTGCAAGTGCGGAACATCTTTCTTCTCAAGACCGAATATTTTGGCTCCTACAAGATCAGCGGCAATCATATTTCTGCTGCAGATAAGTATGCGAAAAGGTTTGATGCACTCATCGGCCAACGCAAGGGCTGGGTAATGACCATAAATGGTCCCTTCAACACCTTCAATGAGCGTTACATCGGGTTTAATATAGGAAAGAACATCAACCAATTTACAATGAAGATTGTGGTTATGGTCTATCCCTCTGCTTGGATGGGCAGGAAATCCCCACTGGTTTTTAATTCCCAGCGTAACCCCGGCCATAGAGTGAGTCTTCAGTTTCGGTAAGTTGATATAGAGGTTTTCATGTCCCCTATCGATCAGCTTTTTAACAACAGTAACCGGCATTTCAAAACTTGTCAGGTCGTACCCATTAGTATCATCCTCGGTAACTGATTTTTTGCCTGTGAATCTGAATGTTTTTGTCTTTTCCTCATCAAGATAAATGGGAATGGCGCCAGTCTCTCGGCAGACTTTTTTTATAGCCGTTGCTTTCGAATACGATACGTGTATAATTGCACTGTGTCGAATTTTCCATGAGACATATATTCTTTGCACCTGCGTCAAACCAGTATTCAATAACAGCTCTTATCACTTCCGGTCGTGTATAACAATATGGCTTGGCATCAATACCATTGGGCTTGATATAAACATCCCCACTTGATTTAATAAGGTCTTTTCCGCCTATGGCATCAAATATTTCCTTTACTGCACTTCTTATTTCTGTAACCAGTTCATAATTGAGGGGTAGAAATTTTGTAAAACTTTCAGTCTGGTGAGAGGCAAGTAGTTTCCGTGTGAGAACAGTTTTTGAAGTCATTATACAATTCTCCAGTTACCTCTAACCTTATCTTGTGCTGTATAATATAAGTTTTTTAATGAAATATAATACTCAATGTCAAGAAAAAACAGTTAATTACAAGGAAGGGTTGTGTTAGAATAGTGCACTTCAAGGTTGGGCTTGTTTACTTCGTTAGAAAGGGCGGGGCTTTTTAATGGGGAGCAGTATAATTTTCTGTCAAGTGTGTCAACCACATTTAGAAATGGCATTTGAGCTCCTTGCTCCTTTTTTTTCTATGTGATATGCTTCGTTAAACTGGAAGTGATTGATGATGAAACCCCTCACCCTTACCCTCTCCCCACAGGGGAGAGGATAGAGAGGGGTATAGACACTAAATAACCAACAGGAGGTTGAAAAAATGTCTACTCGACAAAATTGTTTGTTCTGTCAAATTGTAGCAAAAGAAGTGCCGAGCGAAATTGTTTATGAAGATGATGACATCCTTGCATTTAAGGATATAAATCCTGTGGCACCGGTTCACATTCTTGTTATTCCCAAGAAACATATCTCAGGAATAACATCCCTGAAAGAGGAGGATAAAGAGATAGTTGGAAAAATTCATCTCGCTTTTAGTAAAATTGCCCGCGAATTTTCTATTTACCAGCGTGGATTCAGGGTTGTTGTAAACTCCGGTCCGGATGCCGGGCAGGTAGTTGATCATCTCCACTTTCACCTTTTAGGAGGAAGGACACTGAGCCGGCCATCTGGATAATATGGGAAAATATGAAAAATTTAGCCAGTAAAATTAGAAACTTCTGCATTATTGCTCACATTGATCACGGCAAGAGCACTCTCGCCGATCGAATTCTTGAGCACACTCATACTATTGAGGAAAGAGAATTCCGTGAGCAGGTGCTTGATAGTATGGACCTGGAGCGCGAGCGAGGCATTACCATTAAATCCAAGGCAATAAAAATTAACTATCTTGCCCGTGACGGAGAGCAATATACTCTAAACCTGATTGATACGCCGGGGCATGTGGATTTTAGTCATGAAGTCTCCCGCAGTCTGATTGCTTGTGAAGGTGCCCTGGTAGTGGTTGATGCCACTCAGGGAGTCCAGGCCCAGACGATTTCAAACATTTACCTAGCAATGGAACATAAATTACACATCATACTTGTAATTAATAAGATTGATATGGAAAATGCAGATGTGGATTTAGTAAAGGAGGAGCTTGCCGGCATTCATGAGCTTCGTGATGCTCCATGCTTTCTGGTTAGTGCCAGAGAAGGCACCGGCATTACTGAATTGCTTGAGGGGATTGTAGAATATATTCCACCTCCAAAGAGCGACAATGAAAATAAAAACTCTAATTTTAAAGCACTGGTATTTGATTCCTCCTTTGATACATATAAAGGCGTTGTCGTCTATCTTAAAATAGCTTCTGGTAGAGTGTGTAAGGGCGATATGGTGCAGTTTCTTTCCAATAAAAAGGAATTTGAGGTTACCGAGACAGGCACCTTCAGGCTGAAGATGGAAAAGAAGGAATCCTTGACTTGCGGCGAGGTTGGATATTTAACCGCCAATATCAAAAATATTCGAGACGCTCGCATTGGAGATACAATAGTTTCCAGTCTCAACCCTGCAGAAGAACCAATTGCAGGATATAAACCGGCAAAGCCAATGGTTTTTTCGGCTATTTACTCAATAGAATCCCAACATTATCCATTATTAAGAGAGGCGCTCGACAAATTAAGTCTTAATGACCCTTCTTTTACCTATGAGCCGGAAGCCTCTCCCTCATTAGGATTTGGATTTCGCTGTGGATTTCTTGGACCGCTTCATATGGAGATTGTTCAGGAGCGACTGGAAAGAGAATATAACCTTGGCCTTATTTCCTCAGCGCCGAGCGTGTGTTATCAAATAAAAATGAAAGGAAAGACTGTGCTTATTGATAGCCCAGCAAGGTTTCCCTCGCCTCAGGAAATAGAGGAGACGAGAGAACCGTTTGTCAGGATGAAGATTTTCTCTCCGGATGAGTACCTGGGAGTATTGATAAAGCTTTGTAAAGATAGAAGAGGCACTTACATCAGCACTAACTACCTTGACCCCACACGGGTTGTCATCATCTTTGAGATTCCGATGAGCGAAATAATAATAGATTTTCACGATAGGATTAAGTCGGTAACGCGAGGATATGGCTC
>CAZVBB010000120.1:0-3613 GCA_964625285.1 uncultured bacterium
TATTTGATTTTTAATATTTACATTTACAAGTTGAATGTAACCGTTATTTAGTTAACAGTTAACAAAGCAATATAGCCCCGTTAGATAGAGAACTTTGTTCTTTAATGGAGTTTATTGTTCCAGAAATTGCATTTCATAGAGCTTTTTGTATAATCCATCTTTTAATATTAACTCTTCGTGCGTGTCTCTTGTAATAATTCTTCCATTATCAAGCACTATTATCCAATCAACATCTTTGAGCGTGGAAAAGCGATGAGCAATGACGAATGTCGTCCTGTTAGTCATGAGCTTTCCTAGAGCATCCTGCACTAATTTTTCTGACTCTGTATCTAAAGCCGATGTCGCTTCATCAAGGATTAAGATGGGCGAATCCTTGAGAATTGCTCGAGCGATGGCAATTCTCTGTCTTTCTCCACCAGAGAGCTTCATTCCTCTGTCTCCCACTGATGTTTGATAGCCCATGGGCATCTTGACAATAAATTGATGAGCATTTGCCATTTGTGCGGCTCGCTCCACCTGCTTAGAGGAAACATCTTTCCTACCATAGGTAATGTTATTATAAATTGTATCATTGAAGAGAACCGTCTCCTGAGTAACTATTCCTATCTGCTCTCGCAGGGACGCAAGAGTTACTTTTTTGATGTTGTGACCATCTATTTCAATTGTACCTGAAGTAGGGTCGTAAAAGCGTGGAATGAGATTAACGAGGGTTGTCTTTCCTGATCCGGTAGGACCAACCAATGCTACCGTTTCTCCAGCTTTAATTTCTATGTCAATATCTTTGAGGACCTCTTCCCTGTCATTGTATGAAAAGCTCACCTTTGAGAAGCAAATTTTATTTTTTATTCTGGGAAGCGGGATGGCGTCTGGTGCATTTTTCACGGTAGGATAGGTGTCAATAATCTGAAAGATGCGTTTAGCGGCGGCTAGCCCCTGCTGAATCATCGCATTAACATTGCTAAGTTTTGCAAAAGGAGTGATTAGTGAAACAAAAAGCAAAAGAAAGAAAATAAAAAGAGCGCGGGAAAGAGCTCCTTCCAGAACAAGCCAACCTCCATAAAGAATAATCGTCACTCCTCCCAAAACAGCAATAAGACGTATTATAGGAGAAAGTCCCGTGCTGCGTTTCGCCAACTTCATAATAACGTTGAAAAACTCATTGTTCTGATTATGGAACTTGTTAATTTCATAATTTTCCATTGAGAACGCCCTGATAATCGGCGCTCCTGAGATTGTCTCCCCAAGAAAAGAGTATATATCAGCCATTTTTTCTTGAGATTCGGCGCTGATGTGGCGGATTTTTCTTCCAATCTTGACTATGGGAAAGGCGATAAAGGGGGCGATTGCAATGGATAGCAGGGTAAGTTGCCAGGGAATAAAAATAAGCATAACAGTGAGGAATATGATTATCTGGAGCGACTGCTGCAGAAGACTGACCAATGCTATGCTGATTGAGCTCTCAATGAGCTTAACATCATTAGTCAAGCGTGAGATGAGCATCCCGGTACGGTGACTGGTAAAGTAGTCAAGAGAAAAAGATTGGATTTTCTCGCAAAGGATGGAACGTATATTCATAGTTACCCCTTCAGCAGTATAAAACATAAGGTAATCCCTGCCAAAGGCGCATAGCCCACCGAGAAAGGCAAAAATTATTAGAGCAATAGCAATAACGACCAGTAAATGCCACCCATCGTAACGTTCAAGAAAAAGCAATATTTTCTCATTTGCTCTCTCCCTTACCTGCATAATGAATGATTGCTCAGTATGGGAAGGGAGCGATTCTGCCTCACTGGTGATTTTGGCTTCTTCCTGCTCAATAACTGTTCCATTTTCGCCTAATACTCTTTCAAGCAAAGGAATAATCGTGCTCAGGGAAAGGAGACTAAAGACAGAATAAAGTAGCATACAGATAATTGCCAGGAGAAACTTTCCACGGTATGGTTTGAGAAACTTTATCAATCTTAAATACATTAAAGACTTCTCCTAAACTGCAATTCAGGCACTGGACTTTAGACTTCAGGTAAATCCATTAGTAAGGCACAAAGGCACATAGGCACATAGGCACATAGTTTATTTTGTACATCAGACCAGAGACATTAGACAAAAGACTACAAATCTTAGGTCATGGTCTAAAGTCTATAGTCTTTCCTTTGTCCCTTTGTGCCTTTATTCCATGTCTGATGTCTATGGTCTATTGTCTGATGTCTATGGTCTATTGTCTGAATCACAGTCTCCTATTAAGTTCAGTTGGTATCGGACAATACTGAAGAGAGATATCTTGCTAATGGCTGCCAGTCTCTGGCTTTCACTACCAGATGACAATGTTTTGCTACCTTTGAGGAAGGATTAAAACCTAAAGCCAAGCCTCCATACTCTTTAGCTATCTTCATCATTTCCAGATCGCCTTGACTATGTCCAATAACCAGCGGTACTTTTGCTCTAAACTCTTTTATTCTTTTTATTGTTCTATCGGCTTTATCCGATGCTTTTATCATTAAGTGCTCTATTGCTATGCCATTACTAATCATTGTTTCACCGGCTTTTTGCCAGATAAAATGATTGCTATCATAAAAGCTAATTAATTGGCGCCCCTCGTCCTTGAATTGAACTTTGTATTCATCTAAAACTATATCTAATCCGAAGCTGATAAATCCTGCCTTTGCATGTTTGGATAGAATACTTAATGTTTCCTTTGCTCCGGAAAAAGATTTGGATGGAATGAGCCTAGCAGCGGCTTGCAGATACGAAAGTGGTGCGCCGCGAACTATTCCTGAAACAAAGCGCATAAGCTTACGATTATCAATCAAGCGAAGAAGTATCATTGTAGGTTGACAAGCAATGAGGAAAATAATGTAGAAAATAATCTTGATGTTTCCACCACGAAGATAAAGAAGGCAATAGTTTTTAAATAAAGATAGCCCAGTTGTTCCCGGATAGATACAGCTATCCATATCTATTAGAACCAAGTCTACTTCTTTCAAGCGTTTATCTATCTCCTCTTTGCTGTAAGTAGAGTAAACGTGAGGTGCTATTTCTTTCATTAACTCACCGTCTTTATATATGTAGCGTAATAAGTATTTGCATATTCATTATGATTACACGACCAGACTATACGATAACTACAGAGTATTTTAATCTGTGTAATCTGACCCGAAGGGTCATTCCGAGCCCTTCGCTTCTTGTCATTCTGACACTTAGCGATAGCGAACGTGGAAGAATCTCGCTCAGGGTAAACTCCGCGAGGAATCTCAATGAGATTGCTTCCCCCTCACTTCGCTCGGGGCTTTGGCTCACCACTCCGTTCGCTCACAACGACGTCTGTGTAATCAATAAAATGCAAGTATTTAATGCGTTTTATATATTAATTGCTTAAAAAAGCCTGCGTAAACTACGAATCTTATCATAAAAAGGCAGCAATCGCAAAAATTACTCTTTATGAGGTCTCTGAAAAAAGCCTCAGAACCTTCTGATTACAGAGATTTCGGACTTTTTCAGAAATCTCTCAATATAATTTTGACTAAAGCTCTGAAATGTGTTAAAAGCTATAATAGTGCTTTATTAACTAAATAACGGTTACATTCAACTTGTAAATGTAAATATTAAAAATCAAATA
>CAZVBB010000121.1:0-3605 GCA_964625285.1 uncultured bacterium
AGTCGCCTGCGCTTGATTAGCTCAATTCTCTTCATCTTTTTGAGTGGCTTGTAATCTGCATCAAACATAACGGTTATTGTTGGTCTTAATGGGAAATTTTCATCAATACCTGCTACTCTGCCGATCTCTCCAGTATTAAGTTGAACCCAGCTCCCAACAGGATAGAGTTCAAGGCACTTTACCAGCGCCTCTATGATGCGCTGTTCAAATAAGCCTCTACTACCTTCTATGATTTTCTTCATTACCCGCTGGGGTGGAGCTTTCTCGCGATGTGGCCTGGGATGCGTCATTGCTTCATACATATCTACCAACCCTACTATTCTGGCGCACTCATCTATATCGCCATTTTTAATACTCCGAGGGTAACCACTTCCATCTATTCTCTCATGCTGCTGACGCGTTATGGAAATGGCAGATGGCTCAATTTTATAGCTTCTATCTAAAATCTCAACTCCATAAATTGGATGCTTTTTAATTTCTTCGTATTCCTTTTTAGTTAAGCTCTTTCTCTTTCTAATAAGCGGCAGAACCTTTACCATCCCAATATCATGAAGAAAAGCGCCCACTCCCAACCTGACCAGTCTAGATTTATTATACCCCAACCCCAGACCCACCCTAACGGAGAGGATGGCCACGTTTACCATATGACACCAAAGGTAGTTCCCTCTTGAAAATCTACTGGTGAGGTTAATCAATTCCTTGTTCCCTACCATCAGTTGGCTTGCTATTTTCTCTATTAACTCTGATATTTTCCTGCCATCAATTGGCTTCCGGAGCCTTCCCTGCCTCAATATCTCTTTTACCAGTTCTACCGCCTCTTCATACAGCTGCTGTGCTCTTTCTTTATCTGCGGTGATTACAGTCATTACAACCCCTCACTCCTGAGTGCTACTTAACTTGCTTCCCTTAAGCTCTTCTATCATTTCTCTTGCTATTTCTTCATTTATTTGAGTAACCTTCCTCCCAGCCCCGACAAGCAAACTTATGTCGCAAATATTATTTATTTCTCTTGGAATACCGCCAGAGCCAATATGGATTAGATTGCAAGCTACATCCGTAAAAAGCTTTCCCTCAGCCCCTGCTACTTTACACCGGTGGTGAATATAGCCACTGGTTTCTTCTTGACTGAGAGCGCTCAGATGATATTTTATAGAGAGCCTCTGCTCAAGTTGCCTGAGCCTGCTTATTTTTTCTCCAAGCTCAGGCTGTCCAACTAAAAGCAGGGTCAAAAGAAAGCCTTTATCTAACTGGAGATTCAGCATCAGTCTCAACTCTTCAAACGCTTTTTCCTCCCCTATTGCCTGCGCCTCATCAATGATGACTACAGCATGCCTGTCTTCTTCTGCACGCAATGCATCATTCAGGCTGCGAAGAAGCTCAACTTTTTTCATTTCCTCAGGGACAGAACGACCTAATTGATAAAGAATCTCACCTAATAATTCCAGTTGCGGAATAGCTGGATTAATTATTAACACTACCCTGTAATTATCGCTTTGCTCCTCCAGCCTATTCATAATTTCTCTAACCAGGATAGTTTTCCCGCTGCCATATTCGCCGGTGAGCATAGCCGCTCCCTTCTTTTCTTCAACTGCATATAGCATTCTCATCAGAGCCTCATCATGCTTCTTAGAGTGATAGAGAAAGTGAGGATCTGCTACATTCTCAAACGGCTTTTCCTTTAGCTTCCAATACTCTTCATACATTTATATCTCCTTTGCTTATCAAACGAAATAATCTATCACTTAATTTCTATATATGTCAATTTAAATTAAAAAAGAAGGGGTCAATGGTTCAGAGGTTCAGAGTTCAGAGGTTCAGAACCCAGAACGGGGAACCCGGAACCCTGAACGGTTAATTGGTGCGCTGTTTTTTTACTTGACGGTTCGGAAAAATGGTGGTAGGAATCGTAAATACTCAGTCAACTCCGTTGACTGAAAGGCACAAAGTGGCAAAGGCACAAAGAATGAAGACAAGGCACAAGGAAAAATGCTATGCTATTAAACTCTGTGCCTTAGTGCCTATGTGCCTAAAATTGGACGGCTTTCACTGAATATTTACTAGGAATCTTAGCTATGGCAAAATTCTTATTTAGTTTAATAATTTTTCTGTTGGTTGGAATTGGAAGCGCTCATGGTGGATATACAGAACACTTTAGGCTAGGGAGTGAGCATTTCTACGCAGGGCGGTTTGAGCAGGCAGTAGCAAAACTTGAAGAATCACTACGACTTAATCCCCTTCTTGACGAGATAGACATCCAGCTTGCCCGGGAAGCAAGGAAATACCTTGAGGCAATCGCCCTTGAGGATAAATACCTTGTTGAGGAAATATATGTAGCGTAATAAATAATTGCACATCAGTTGATTACACAGATTATAAAAAACAGATTACACAGATAAAACAAAAATCTTTAATCGGTGTAATCATTAAAATGCAAGTATTTAGTGCGTTTTATATAGAAAGGCTGAGGGCAGAGCGGGTGAACGATAAAGAATTCTCTCGGAGTCAGGGACGACTCCGAGTATTATTCTATGAAAATAAACGAGATATTTAAAAGTATTCAGGGAGAGTCCACATGTCAAGGACTGCCATGCACTTTTATCCGGTTTACAGGGTGTAACCTGAGATGCTCTTACTGTGATACCACCTACGCTTACGAAGAAGGAGTGAGCTTGACAATCCATGAGGTTCTCCTAAAAGTAAGGGAACTAAGATGCCCGCTAATAGAGATAACAGGCGGAGAACCTCTCCTGCAGGAAGAAGTTTACGAGCTTATCGCTACACTTCTGGAGGAAGGTTACCACCTACTCCTTGAGACAAATGGAACGAGAGACATCGGTCAAGTTGACCCCCGCGTGGTTAAAATTGTAGATATCAAATGTCCAGATAGCGAGATGTCAGAGAAGATATACTGGGAGAATCTAACAAAATTGACAGCTCAGGATGAGGTCAAATTTGTGATTAGCACCCGAAGAGACTATGAGTGGGCAAAATCCGTCATCAGCAGAGAAAAGTTGAATGGGGCTACCATTCTTATGTCTCCTGCTTTCGGAAGGCTTATCCCATCAGTCCTAACGGAGTGGCTTCTAAATGATGGACTGGATGTGCGACTTCAGCTCCAGCTCCACAAATACCTTTCTTTACCTTGAGAAAGGCTTAACAGGCTGTCACAAAACACGTTCCAGCCTGTGATCAAGGGCGGCACTTTTGTGACGCCCTAAGGGCTTAAAAAAGGAGGATACAGTGGCAAGGAAAATGGAAAAGGTTCGCCATGAGACCAAGAAAAAGGCAAAGCTCTCACCCAAAGAGAAAAAATTAAAAAAAAGGATGAAGAAAGCGAAAATATGAGATTTCTGAAAAAATCCAGAAATCTCTGATTACACAGATAAAATATAGATTACACAGATTAATTAGAGGGTTCTGTGGGTTTTTACAGAGGCCTCAAAAGGATGAAATGATTCCACAAAAACTCTTTCTTACCAAGGGAGTAGGCAAGCACCAGGAACGTCTGCAGTCATTTGAAGCTGCATTGAGAGTAGCAGGTATTGCTCAATACAATCTGGTGCGGGTTTCCAGCATACTCCCCCCTGGGTGTCGGATTATTTCCC
>CAZVBB010000122.1:0-3605 GCA_964625285.1 uncultured bacterium
TTTTAGAATCAATTCAGCGAATTTCTGCACTTTTTATCCTCTTCTGGTAACTGGTGATTGGTAATTGGTAACTGGTAACTGGTAATTGGTAACTGGTAATTGGTGATTGGTGATTGGTAACTGGTGCTCTGGTGCTCTGGTGCTCTGGTGCTCTCATTATTAAGTTCCCACTCGTATCACACTAACAATACCTTTTAACGTGGCAATTGCCGAAAGGACAGCCAAGTAACTTGTGCGTGGATTATCCGGAGAAGGAAGATTCTCAATAAAGCTATAAATGCGACCAAATTCTCCTATAACCTCCATTTCGAAAACATTTCGCTTAAGTTTCGGGTCAACGATAACCTTCACCATTGTCTCCTCAGGCCCAAGACTCACCAAAGACAAGGTTGCAGCAACATTAACATTTTTAGGGAATTCAACCACTGCCTGAGTAACATTTCCGGTAAATATTAACATTTCTTTTCTGATTGCCCCGAGATTAATCCTATTTTTTACGACATAGGGAGCCCCCTCTAATCCACGCGGATGTTTCTTGATGGTAAGGGTAGCCGATGTTATTTTGCCAACTGATGCTGATTTAACCCCGTCTAATCCTGCCAGTGCTCCTGAAGGAATATAGATGCGTCGCTTTGCCTTGATAGCAAGTGCAAATAAATCTTCTCTTCCAATCAGCCCGCCACTGGAGAGCACCATAATCTCTTTGCCTTGCTTTAGCGTCTCTGCCACCAGCGTCCCCACTACCTCCTTTGCAGCACACTCAATCACTATGTCAACGGCAGCAATTAATTTAGTGATGTCTAAGACGACAGGTTGCGGAGACAGAGAAGATGCTAATTTTTCTGCCTTCTCGCTCTGAAGGTCGCACACTGCCTTTAGTGTAGCTAAAGGAATTTTTTGACTAATGGCACAAGCGAGCCCGCGCCCAATCGTCCCACAGCCAACTATTCCAACTTTCATCTCTTCTACCTCCAATTAAAACTCTTTCTGTAAGGAATAAAGGAAATAGATAAAATAATTAAGAGCGTCCCACTTACGATGAGAGGAGCATGATAGCCATATCTGGCATTCAGATAACCGCTTATCAGTGCTCCCAGAAATGTTCCCCCTGCTCTGATGGTCATTATCAACCCAAAACTGCCCCCCATTCTTTCGCGTGGAAAGATAATAGAAATAATGAGTGCCGATGAAAGAATAAGAAAGGCATCTCCGCTAACATGAAGTATGCGAACGATAATCACCTCAAGATAAGAAGTAGCCAGAGGTGTCAGCGCTTGAAAGATACCTGTGATAGCTAACCCGAGTGGGAGAAAAACAAAAACCTTTTTCTTGGTATCGAATGCGTGACCGCAAATAAGGCTGAATACTCCCAGCCATAAGCCTGTGATACCAAAGACAGTTGCTATTTCCAACGCAGTCAAATTAATTGCCGTAGCCATAAAAAGAGCCAGGCTTGTCCTTTCCGTGCCAAAGTGGAACCCAACCGCTAAAATAATCAGAATGAGGAATAGAACTTCTTTTTTCTTTAGGTCTTCCTTGTATTGCACCAAAGCAAATTTAATTGGAGGAATATCATCAATTTTTGTTGTTACCATAAGGAGAAGCAGTACCGCTGCCGCGCCGACGAGAAAGACTGCTCTTTGCCCAAAAAAATTAATTACAAGTCCACCTGTCAGCGGGCCCAAGCTAAACCCGAGATGCCCCGAGAACGCCAGGATAGCTAATTTTATACCCTCCCTCCCGCCTTGAAGATGTTTGAAGTAAAGGGAGTCCAGAGAGATAAAAAAAAGTGTTGTTCCTGCTCCAGCAACAATAAAAATAAGAAGAAGAGCGGGAAAGCTGGTAACAAAGTAGAGCCCACATAAAGAGAGTATAACTAATCCTGCTCCTATCTGAACCAAACTGCGCGAGGATCTCCAGTCAGAGAGAAGACCAAAGAATAGTGCCAGCACTGGCGTAACAAGGGAGAAAACTCCAATAAGAATGCCTATCTCTACATTAGAAATATTAATAGTCCTGAGATAGACAGGCAAATAAAAGAAGACCAGCCAGGAGGTATAGAAAAACAAAAAAGAGCAAGTGGAAAAAACAATAATAATTCTCTTCATAGTAAGGGTTCAAGGATTCAACCGTTCAATGGTTCAGAGGCAGGGTGTTCTTAATCCCGCTCTTTAAAATTACAAGCACCAAACCACAAATTACAAACAAGCACCAATGACCAAAATTACAAACAATGGATAAGATTCTTCGGGCTTTGCCCTCAGAATGACAACAAAGTTGTCGGTTTTGAACATTTGGTCATTTGAACTTGTAATTTGCCTGCCCCGTTAGAAAGTCTTTGACTTCTAACGGGGTGAATGATTTGTAATTTGTATATTGTGATTTTAGCATTACTCTCTACTCTCTACCCTCTACCCTATGGGAACTCCCTCTCTTCGTGTTAGACTCTTGAACTCTCTGCTCAGCTTGCAGGTAATCTCTCCAGGCTTTCCATTGGCAATTATTCTTCCGTCTACCTCTACTACGGGCATTACCTCGGCAGCGGTGCCGGTAAGAAAGCATTCTTCGCAATTGTAGAGTTGATATCGGGTAAAAGGCTCTTCTTGAACTTTTATCCCGAACTCTTTTGCCAGAGAGATAATTGTATTGCGAGTAATGCCTTCAAGGGCACCGAGAAAAGTAGGTGGAGTAAGAAGTGTCCCATTTTTTAAAATAAAGATATTTGCTCCGCTGCATTCCACAACATATCCTTCCGCATTTAACATTAAAGCATCATGAGCATTGCCGTTTACCGCCTCAATCTTTGCCAGGATGTTGTTTAGATAATTGAGCGACTTAGCACAGGGATTAACGGCTTCAGGAATATTTCGCCGTATGGAAACAGCAACAATCTTTATTCCTTTTTGGTAAAACTCATCCGGATAAAGAGCAATCTTATCAGTAATGATAATTATGGAAGGATGAGTACAAAGCCTTGCATCCAGACCCAGGTCTCCTTCTCCCCGCGTTACAATGAGCCGTATGTAAGCATCATGGAGATTGTTTTTTTGCAGCGTCGCAAGGACAGCTTGCTCCAATTCCTCTATTTTAAATGGAATTTTTAGCATTATCATCTTGGCTGATTCATAAAGTCTTTTTAGGTGCTCTCTCAGGCGAAATACCTTTCCCCCATAAGCACGAATACCCTCAAACACCCCGTCGCCATAGAGAAGTCCGTGGTCAAAGACGGATATTTTGGCATCATTGCGGTCAAAAAACTCACCGTTGATATAGACCTTCAATCCCATACTCACCTCCTTTTTATTAGTTAATAGTAATATTGGTCATCTTTCTTAACATTTTGCATTTTTCATCATCGTTCTAATCTCATTCCTTTTGAACAAGTCCGCCTAGGCGGAAGCGCCTTTGGCGCAATTTGCACTTTTCATTTTCCTGTGTTCCTAACTGAGGAAAAAGAATAACATCGCGCACAGAGGCGGAATCCGTAAATAGCATTATAAGCCGGTCAATACCTATCCCCATGCCACTTGCCGGGGGCATCCCATGCTCAAGGGCAAGTAAAAAACCTTCATCTGCCTCTCCTCCCTGCTCATAGAGTCTTTCCC
>CAZVBB010000123.1:0-1417 GCA_964625285.1 uncultured bacterium
ATAGAACGATTTCTTTTTCTATTGGATGGTTGATATGTTCTTTTTGGCATTTTTTCCTCCATAATATCCCGCATTATTCACATCTACCGCTCAGGTATGAATTAACCAGGATATTTAATCCTAAATCCTTAGAAGAGCTCCTTGAAAAAGTTCCGAAAATGTCACCCCGAGCGAAGCGAGGAGTCTTATAACTCATTGATAGTAAAAGATTCCTCACTTCGTTCGGAATGACAAAAGGGGGAATTCTCATACTTTTGCAAGAATTTCTTTATAATAACATTAATAAGCTTGTTTGTATATTTTAATTGCATCTTCAGGTGTTAATTTTCTCGGATTATTCTCTAACGGGCGGTTTACTCCCATAGCTGCTGTAGCTATTTCCTCAAACTCTTTTATTTCTACCCCTATCCCTTTTATCTTGTCTGGTATCCCAACATTGTGCAGGAGCTTGCGAACTGCTGCAATTGCCACCTGTGCTGCTGCCTCAAGTGAGAAATTGTTAATGTTTTCTCCCATTGCTCTGGCAATACAGGCAAATTTTTGCTCGGCGGCTTTGCAGTTAAACTCCATAACATATGGCAGCAAGAGAGCATTGCTAATTCCGTGCGGTACCCGGTAAAATCCTCCCAGAGGATAGGCAAGCGCATGAGTTGCCCCCACTCCAGCATTTGCGATGGTAATGCCTCCCAAAAGACTTCCTAAAAGCATGTTTTCTCTTACCTCAAGGTTACCTCCATCTTTAAAAGCAATAGGTAGATTTTTTGAGATTAATTCTATTGCTTGCAGGGCAAAAATATCAGTTATTGGATTCGCCTGTTTCGAGGTATAGCCTTCAATGGCATGAGTTAAGGCGTCCATTCCGGTCGCTGCGGTTATCGCAGCAGGCATAGAGAGTGTCAGAAGCGGATCAAGCAATGCCACCTCGGGAAATAGGTACGGACTATTGATTCCTCCTTTTCCAACTGGTCTATTGGAGAGAACAGAAGTGAAGGTAATTTCACTCCCCGTTCCTGCAGTAGTGGGCATCATTATTTTAGGTAGTCCTGGCGCAGGGACCTTGTTAAGCCCCTGATAGTCACTTGCTTTCCCTTCATTTTTAGCAAGCACGGAAGCGGCTTTGGCAATATCCATAACGCTGCCTCCTCCCAATCCAAGAACGAGATCGCATTTTCGTGCGAGACTTCCTGCCTCATCCGCTACATCTACCCATGGCTCTGGAGGGACATCAGTGAAGGTCTCATTGCTTATTCCTTCTCTGCGCAAAAATTTCTCTATCTTATCTATCAGTCCAGCATCTTTTATTCCTGAATCGCTTACTATAAGAACTTTCTTTGCTCCAATTTTCTTTATCTCAACACCAATTCTATCGGCAACTCCACAGCCAAAGATTATCTCAGGAACTATTCTGAATGTAAAC
>CAZVBB010000123.1:1517-3603 GCA_964625285.1 uncultured bacterium
GTAAACATAGTTTTCTTGCCTCTCTCAGATCTTCCAGTGTATCTACTTCTGGGCAGTCATATCTGGTTTTTATCATTTTAATCCGATAGCCGTTTTCCAGTATGCGTAGTTGCTCCAATTTTTCTGCTTTCTCAAGCGGCGTGGGAGACATTTTTGCTAACTTGAGCAAGAATGATTTCCGATAAGCGTAAGGGCCAATATGCTTGTAATGATTTATTTGTTTTTGGTCTCTAAAATATGGAATGGGAAGGCGTGAGAAAAAGAGAGCAAATTCATTGCGGTCAACAACAACTTTAACAATGTCAGTTTTTATTAGTTCTTTCTCATCTTTTATTTTGGCATAGAGCGCACTTACGAGAATTGAATGGTTTTCAAGAAGGGGCTTTGTGAGCGCTTTAATCATCGCTGTGGGGAGCAGAGGAGCATCGCATTGGATATTGGCAATGATTGTTGAGTTGGAGAGTCTTAGTTTGGCAGCAGTTGCGGCTACGCGATCACTTCCTGAACTGAATTGTCCTCGCACAAGGAGAACTTCTCCGCCGAATCTTCTGACTTCTCTCATAATTCGTTCATCATCTGTGGCAACGACTATCCGGTCTAAAACTTTTGCTGCTTCTGCCTGCCGATATACTCTCTCTACAATTGTTTTTCCGCAAATATCAAGGATGGGTTTTCCCGGAAGCCTCTTTGAGTTATACCTGGCAGGGATAATTCCAATTTTTTTTATCGTTTCATTCATTCTGTCACCAGTCTAAGAAGAGCACCAGAGCACCAGTCACCAGTTTACAAGAAGCTCTAAATCCGAAATCCGAATATCGAAACTCGAAACAAATTCAAATGACCAAAATTCAAAATCCAAAACACAGGTTTAGAACATTAGAATTTTGAATTTAGATATTGTTTCGTATTTCGTGCTTCGTGCTTTCTAATTACTTTCTGGCTCCTGGCTTCTGAATAGTCGCTATTTTTCTTACTACGTATTCTTGCTGCTCTAAGGTAAGCTCTGGATAGATAGGAAGGGCGAGGGTTTCACTGGCTGCTTTTTCGGCCTCCGGGAAGTCTCCTTTCTTGTAGCCGAAATTAGAGAAGCATGGCTGGAGATGAAGCGGAATGGGGTAATATACTGCTGTACCCACTCCCCCCGCCTTAAGTAATTCTTGCAGTTTATCGCGGTTTGAAACCCTGATAACATATTGATTATACACATGAAAATTTTCAGGGGGAGAGTGCGGCGTCTGAATAGAGGAAAGTCCGTATTTTTTAAAGAGGCGGTTATAAGTATTGGCATTGTATCTGCGTTTTTCTGCCCAGTTATCCAGATACTTTAGCTTAACAGATAGAACAGCAGCTTGAAGGGCATCGAGGCGAAAGTTTCCTCCAACCATATGGTAGCTATGCTCATCACCAATACCGTGAACTCGCAGGGATTTCAGTTTTTTTGCTAAATCAGGGCTATTGGTTATCACCATACCTCCATCACCATATCCGCCAAGGTTTTTACTTGGGAAAAAAGAAAAACAACCCATATCTCCTATTGCGCCGGCAAAATTTTCTCTGTACTTTGCTCCCATTGCCTGGGCAGTATCTTCAATAACTTTTATTTTTTGTTCTTTGGCAAACCTCATTATAGCATCCATCTCGGCGCACTGACCATAAAGATGAACCGGAATTATTGCTTTTGGTTTCTTCTGTATTCTTTTCTCAAAAAGCTCTTTCAATTTATTCGTATTTAAATTATAGGTTAGAGGGTCAATATCCACAAATACTGGTGTTGCTCCTAATCTGACAATTACTCCTACGGTGGCAAAAAAAGAGTAAGGAGTAGTAATGATGGTATCACCAGGTTGAATATTAATAGCCATCAGGCTTGCGAGGAGAGCGTCGGTGCCGGAAGATAGCCCAATTGCATATTTGACATTACAGTAATGAGCTATTTCTTCTTCTATCTTTATCACCTTAGGACCAAGAATAAAATGTTGGGATTCCAATACCTCTTTAATGGCAAGCATTATCTCATCTTTAATCACCGCATATTGCGCTCTCAGGTCAAGCAAAGGCACCTTCATCATCTTATTTTTAGTCATTT
>CAZVBB010000124.1:0-3586 GCA_964625285.1 uncultured bacterium
TTTACCCCGTTAGAAATCTCTGAAGAATATAAAGATACTTAAAACTTTTAGTTTTTCTTAAGAACCCCGGAATTTCTAACGGGGTTTAGTTCAAGCCAAGCAAGCTTGGCCACTACATTTAATTGACGGAGCAATATATCATTCTTTCAGCCAATTAAGTATTTCTTTTTTGAAAATTTCAAAATCTTCTATTTTAGAAATGAAATTTTTATAAACCTTCTTTCTATCAATCTCCCCATACTCATGAACTATGATATTACGAAACTTAACTATGTCTTCTAATTTAGAAGCTAAACTCCCAGAAATAATTTTATGATTACAAAGCAGAGAGATTTGTTCCATTCGGCTTTCTGGTTTTTCTATATCTTCTTCTATAATTATTAAGTCTAAGGTATCAATAATAGTTTGACAAGCAAGCTGAAGGTATCTTTCTGCCAAGCCAAAAAGGTGAAAATCTTTTAAGAACTCTTCTCTGCTTTTAACTTCTTTTTTTATTTTTTTGAGATAATCTAAATATCTCTCCAATAAATGGAGCTTCTCAAAAATTTTTTGACGAGTAAGTTTAGTCATTTCTTTGACAATTCTCTTTCTAAATAGGCTTTATTATATTTTTCAATAAATAGCTCGAAATCAAAGTAATCTTGTATTGTTTTTAATTCAAAATCAACTCTTTTTTCATGATTTCTCTCAAAAATCAGTTTTCCTTCTTTAATGATTACAAATTTAAAAAATACTGAATTAATATCATTTAATATTACTACTTCTGTTTCTCTTTTTAAAACTTTTTCGGTTTCTGACATTAATCTTAATCTCTTTTGGAAAGTGTCCTTGACTTTTTTTTCATCTAAGTAGACAGCCAAATCAACATCGCTTTTAAAGTTAAATCCCTTTCCAATAGCAGCTGAACCAAAAAGATAGGCAAAAAGAACCTCTTTTTCCTGCTTAAAAAGAGACTTTAATTTATTTTGAATTTCCTCTTTTTGGTTCATATTTGTTTTTATTATATATGTAGCGTAATAAGTATTTGCATATTCATTATGATTTCACGGATTATAAAGGAGATTACACCGATAACTACAGAGGATTTTAATCTGTGTAATCTGTGTTAAAAAATCTGTGTAATCAATAAAATGCAAGTATTTAATGCGTTTTATATAGCAAAATAATTAGGCTAACTCTATTTTCCCTTATTGATTTCTGCGGAACTGGCTCTAATTGGTATAGAGTTGGTAAATCTCAAAAGTTGCAATAAAAAACCGCATCCATAAGAAGATAAGAATTGACATATCCCTGGTTTATCTGAGTCCAACCGGTAAGGCCCGGCTTTACTAAAAATCTCATGGAACAAGTATAACAAAATAAGTGTGACCCCTTTTTCCACTCATTTTTCTATTTTCTATGTCTTTGGACTATAATTAGGAATCATCTTCTCAAGTTTATTAATAATATCTTTCTTCTGCGCTCTTTCAGCCAAAAACTTAAGCTCCTCAATGTCTCCTTGCAATCTACTGGAATCAACCACATCCGATTTGGCCACAAATATCTGTTTATGTTTAGTTGCCCTTATCCCTTCCTCGGCAGTTAATAACTCTTCATGTAATTTCTCCCCTGCTCTCAAGCCCACAAACTCAATTTTAATGTCCTCGTCCGGCTTAAAACCAGAGAGGATTATCAAATTCCGGGCTAAATCTAGAATCTTGATTGGTTCTCCCATATCCAGGGCAAATATCTCTCCGCCCTTGCCCATCGCCCCGGCTTGAATAATTAACTGTACTGCCTCTGGTATAGTCATAAAGTAGCGAGTTACCTCGGGATGAGTTACTGTTACCGGACCTCCTTCCGCAATCTGCTTCCGAAATAAGGGAACCACACTCCCATCACTTCCTAAGACATTCCCGAAGCGAACGCTGACAAAGCAAGTGCTCGAATTATTTTCGCTTTGAACGAGCATTTCCGCCACCCTCTTAGAGACTCCCATAACGCTGGTAGGATTAACAGCCTTATCAGTAGAAATGTTGATAAACCTTTCTACTTTATACTTATTGGCCAATTCAACTAAATTAGCTGTGCCTATAATATTATTCTTAATCGCCTCCTCCGGATTATTCTCCATCAGGGGAACATGCTTATGAGCCGCGGCATGAAAAATAATCTCCGGCCGGAAATGTTCAAAGGTTGACTGAAGTTTATCCTTATCCTTAATGTCACCAACCACTATGTCTACACCGATAGAATCAGAGTTATTATTAATCTTATTCAACTTGTATTCCAGATGGAATAGATTATTTTCGCTATGGTCCAGAGTAATTAACCTCAAAGGATTAAACTGAGAGACCTGGCAACAGAGCTCTGAACCAATCGAGCCTCCCGCTCCGGTAACCAGAACCTTCTTCCCCTGGAAATAAGAAGAGAGCTCCTCAAAATCCACCTTAACGGCTGGCCTTTGCAGAAGGTCTTCAAGCTTTATATCCCTGAGATCCTTGATGCTTACATGTCCTCCAATCAATTCATTAAGCCCAGGGATAATCTTGCTCTTTACCCTCGCCTCCTGGCAGATAGAAACTATCTCCCGGATAACTTTTCCCGATGCAGAAGGCATGGCGATAATTACCTCTTCTATTTTCCTTTCCTGAATCACCCGGGAAATATCGCCCCTTCTTCCTAAAACCCTCACCTCATGAATAGACATTCCCTGCTTTCCCCGATGGTCATCAATAAACCCCACCGGCAGATACCCCAACTCCGGGTGGCTTCTTATTTCCCGCAAGACCATCTCTCCTGCGTCTCCGGCCCCTATAATGAGAACCCTCTTTACCTCCTTCCTTTTTCCAGTTTGAAGCTCGCGCAGCAACCTAACAGCAAACCTTTCTCCACTTATGATGACTAAAACAAAAACCAAATCTACAGCGAGAACCGCCCTGGAATAAGGCAATCGTAAAAAGAAGACGACCGCTGCCAGGATGGCTGACCCTAAGGTAACCGCTTTCATTATAGAAAAAAGATCTTTAATCCCTGCATATCGCCACATCCCTCTATAAAGCCCAAAGAGCCAAAAAGCACCCAGCCGAATGAAAATCAACAGAGGTAATATCCTTAAGAATGAAGCCATATGTGCAGGTTCTATTCTTCCATCAAAGCGAAAAAAAAGGGCTAAATACATACTTACGCTGACGATAACTGCATCGCCTATCAGCAACAAAACTCTTTTACTCCTAAACATTCCCTGTTAACTCCTCCAAAAATCACTCTGACTTCTTCGCCTCTGTCATTCCGAGCATATTCCAAGCTGAGCGAGGGAGCTGGCGAGGAATCTTGGCTTAAGATTTCTCCCGGAGCCTGTGCCTTAAGCGTAAATAGATTCCTCGCTTCGCTCGGAATGACAGAAGCGAGGAGCTCGAAATGATATAGCAATATAAATCATGATACAGGAAGCATGAACAGTTACTATTCTCTTAAAGCGCTAATACATTTTTCCAACCGTAATTAACGATATTTTCTTTAACTACGAAATTATCGTATGAACAGCAGATTAACAGTTGAGCGCCTTAAGAATGACCCGTCCCAATATTCGCGACTTCAGTTTCAT
>CAZVBB010000125.1:0-3575 GCA_964625285.1 uncultured bacterium
ACAGTGCACCGTATTAGAACGATGAATACATCACCTTATTTATGAAACGGTGCACCAGAAGCAATGCCAGTTGGCTAAACATTCTCATCACTAATAATCTTCCCGTCATAAAGGCGAACGATGCGCTGGGTTTGAGCGGCTATATCCGCCTCATGGGTAACTATGATTACAGTTATACCGTCCTGGTTAAGCTGGCGGAAAATAGATATAATCTCGGCAGTGGTGCTACTATCAAGGTTACCGGTAGGCTCATCGGCTAAAATGAGGGCTGGATTATTGATCAGCGCCCGAGCAATTGCTACTCGTTGCTGCTCACCACCTGATAGCTCGGTGGGCTTATGCTTAGCCCTCGCTCCTAATCCCACCCGCTCTAATGCCTCCATAGCTCGCTTATGCTTCTGACGACCACCACTATAGGTAAGGGGAAGCTCAACATTGGCTAGGGCGCTGGTACGGGATAGAAGGCTATAGTCCTGAAAGATGAATCCAAGTTTTCTATTTCTTATCTCAGCGAGCTTATTGTCATTAAGTTGGCTGACATCAGCCCCGTCAAAGGTATATCTGCCTAAAGTAGGTTTATCCAGACAGCCGATGATATTCATTAGGGTAGACTTACCGCAGCCTGAAACGCCGACTATGGCTACCATCTCTCCCTTTTCAATGGAGAGGGATACCCCCCTGAGGGCAGAAACATCAACCTTACCCATGCGGTAAACTTTGGTAATGTTTTCCAATTCAATCATGTGTTGAACCCGTTAAGCTTCATTCACCGAAAGGAAATCCTGATGACCTTGACTTGGTTCATCTTTCTACCACCACCATCTCTCCTTCACTAAGCCCATCCACAATCTCAGCCTGAAAACCGTCACTGATACTGATAACCACTGGTCTTTCTTTAATCTGTTCATTGACCATGACTTTAACTATCTGATTGCCTTGAGCGTCCTGCTTAATTGCCCGGTTTGGCACCAGCAAAACATTGCTCCGCTCATCAATTACAATGTCAGCCTCGGCGCTCATACCAACCTTAAGCTCAGAACCTTCTGGTATATCAATGTCTATGATAACACTATACGTTACCACTCCAGCCTTTACCGTGGGCACCGGGTAAATGCGGGTAACCCAGCCCTTGAGCTGAACACCTGGCAAGGCATCTACCTCAATAATGGCCCTCTGATTCAGCCTTATCATAGGTATATCTCGTTCCCACATCGCTACCTTCAGCTCTATACTGGTGGGATCGATTAGATGAACAATTGTAGTAACGGTGGAGACAGTATCCTTTTCCTCAGCATCAACGCTGGCAACTACTCCATCAAATGAGGCAGTAAGAGTTGCCTCATTAAGCTGCTTCTGTGCTTGGGCAACCGTCTGCTTAGCCGCCTCATACTCCGACTTAGCTAACTCGAGCTCCAGGTCATCTACTCTTAAGGGAACGCGATACAATATCTCTATTCCTAGTGCTGCGGTTGGTCTCGTTTCTGCCGTTCTTAACTCTCCTCCTTCTGCCATTCTTAACTCTCCTCTGACAGACAGTTGTAGTCTGGATTTGGTCCTTTCCCAAGCTACTTTTGCCCGTTCCTGGGCTACCTGTGCCTGAGTTAAAGCTACTTCCAGAGCATCGGTATCAAGCTTGGCAAGCACATCACCCTTACTGACCTTGTCAGCCTCCTTCACATATATTTTATCTACCCTACCGCCAACGGCAAAGGCTAAACTTGCCTCATTAGAAATCTCTATGTTGCCACTACCGCTAACACTAATAGTTAAATCACCCCGCACTATCTCAAATAATTGCGGGCCAACTTCCTGCTCATTGTCAACAAATAGACGCCACACAATAACGCCGCCTAAAACCAAGCATAAGAGTAAAATAGCTATAACTCGCCAGTTTTTCATCTAATTACCTCCGCTTAAAGCCTCCACAAATAAATATGTCAGCCCTGCTGTGAGAGAGCTCTGAAAAAAGCCTCAGAGACCTCTGATTACACAGACGCTGTTGTGAGCGAACGAAGTGAGTGAAGCAATCTCATTAAGATTTCTCTCTTCGTTCGGAATGACCCTTCGGGTCAGATTACACAGATTTTAGAAATTTCTGGGTTTTTCAGAAATATCTGTGAAGTAGTGACCTTTCTAACATGAGCCTGCTTTATTGTAAGTATTCCGGAAATCGGGGGACACAATACTAATTTTATTATTCATTGGTAACTTGTGTCTGGTGCACCGGTGACTATTGTCGGTTGTCAGTCTGGTGATTATGGACTGTTGTAAGTAGCAACTGCTGCAATGGCGGCAGCCATTTTCCTTTTATCTATAAAAATTGCTCCTATCTTTCCTGCTAATGAGTCGTTTTCCTCTAAATATCTTTTTGTTTCTTGACGAAGGCCGCTCTGTTCTTCAATAAAGTGAGTGCTCAACTCGCCCTTTTGAAAGACTTCATTGTTCATCACCGCCCTGTGAAATGGAATGTTTGTCTTTACTCCAACAATAACATATTCATAAAGTGCTCTTTTCATACGCTCTATTGCCTCAGAGCGGTCCCTCCCCCAGGCAATCAACTTGGAAATCATTGAATCATAGAAAGGAGGGATAGTGTAAAAGGTATGCACTCCACTATCTACCCTGATGCCTACTCCACCCGGGGAGCGATATCCACTAAGTCTACCAGGACAGGGAGCAAAATTGCTTAGCGGGTCCTCAGCATTAATTCGGCATTCCACTGCCCAACCATTTATTTTAATGTCTTCCTGTTTAATCTTTAGCGGCAAGTTAGAGGCAATACGCAGTTGCTCTTTGACTAGATCAACGTTAGTTATTATCTCGGTTATTGGATGCTCCACCTGTATGCGGGTGTTCATCTCCATAAAGTAGAAGTGTTTGTCAGCATAGATAAACTCCACCGTGCCAGCATTGGTATAATTTATTGTCTTAGCTACCTGAATAGCAATTTTGCCAATCTCTTCACGCAGCTCTTCCGTCATTATTGGCGAAGGAGCTTCTTCCACTAACTTCTGATGCCTTCTCTGTATGGAACATTCTCTTTCTCCAAGATGAATGACATTACCAAATTTGTCAGCGAGAATTTGAAATTCAATATGTCGTGGCTGCACCAAGTATTTTTCCAGAAATAGCCCATCATCCCCAAAAGCTGACCGAGCAACTGACTGGACAGCAATAATTGCTGATTCAAGCTCTTTTGGGTGATGAACAATTTTCATTCCAATTCCACCGCCACCAGCCGCTGCCTTTATAATAATCGGATAGCCGACCTTTGCGGCTATCTGTTCTGCTTCTTCAATTTTTTTTAGTCTCCCCGAACCAGGAGTAACAGGAATGCCTGCTTCTGACATTGTTCTTCGGGCAACAATCTTATTGCCCATCAGTTCAATTGCCCGACTGGATGGCCCAATGAATTGAATTCCTTCTCTCTCACAGGCATAGGCAAAATTAGGATTTTCAGCCAGGAAGCCATAGCCGGGATGAATACCATCTACCTGAGCTTCCCTGGCAATAGCCATTATTTTCTTAATATTTAGATAGCTTTCCAATGGATGCGAGGAGCCCAGGCAGAATCC
>CAZVBB010000126.1:0-3533 GCA_964625285.1 uncultured bacterium
ACCCATATCCGCATCCACGACATCGGCACTCCGTCCATCAGGTGCTCTTTCGCCTTATCGTAGAGCGCTTTTGATTTTGGCCTTTCATTTGCGTATCGCTCTTCCTCGCGCGCGATTAATTCCTTTACTTTCTCGAGAGTTATCTTTGCCATCTACGCCCCCTTCTGTATATTAAAGCAGCATCTTAATCTTTCTGCAACTCATAGAGTTCATCAAACGCGAGTGAATCTTTACTTATGTGTGTCGGCGACGCAAGTATGTCAAAACTTTTTAGAAATGTCCCCTTCTTAGGTAACAGTTTAGTTTTTCCAAAAAGTTTTAACCACTTCGTCGTGTCTCTTCAGCACCCCGGATTACCCTCATTGTAAAACCGTCCTAGAAAAAATCAAGAGTTTGACTTTGATTTCCCTCTAGATCCCACCTCGTTTCCATATTTTCATCCATGGTATCATCAAGTTATAGAGCTGTCAATGCTCCGAATTGCCTCATCAAAAATCTATATGAAATCATATCATTTCATTGCCTCACATAAAAATCTATACAAAAATTAGGCTATCTCCTAACACAAAGACTGAAATATGCAGGAAGAGGGTTAGGTCTTCACATTTGACATATTCAATTTAGTTTGATATAATCCTTGCTAGTTTTGCTGAAGAATTAAAGAGAAAGGATTTATTTTTATAGCTAGACCCTTAGAAATTAGGGACAGACACCTATTTTATTGACATTAAGAAGAAAACGAGAAAATGGTGTCAAGCCTATTTTATCTTATTGTTGTCGCATCTCTTCTGTCTAAAAAAATAAACTTGACACCATTTTCAAAATCACTTAACTTATGTAAAATCGTTGGCAGCGGTTTCTTAAGACATCAGAGGTTATCATGAAGGAAAGTATCAAGCAAATCCTTAAGGGGCGAGAGAAGAAATACATCTCGAATCCTGAGTTGACTACATCAGCGGTGCTCGTCCCCATCTATGAGAAGGATGGTGAATGTTACATCATCTTCACCAAGAGAACCGAGACAGTGGAGCATCACAAGGGACAAATCTCTTTTCCCGGAGGCAGGAAAGATAAGAGTGATAGGAATCTCTTGGCTACCGCCTTGAGGGAGAGTTTTGAGGAGATTGCGCTACGGCCTGAAGTCGTGGAGATACTGGGAGAGCTAAACGATGAGAGCACTATCTCCACTAACTTTATCGTCTCACCATTTGTAGGTTTTATACCCTATCCATATGATTTTGAGATAAATCGTGAGGAGGTGGAGGAGCTGATGAAAGTTCCTCTCGCTGCACTTCGGGATAAAGCCAGTTTCCACGAGGAAACCATAACCAGTAGAGAAAGAACTTTTACAACCTGCTTTTATCATTACGGCGAGCAGGTGATCTGGGGAGCTACTGCCAGGATTTTAAAGGGCTTCCTCGATCTAGTCTATACTGATAAATTCACTTAACCACTGTATTAGTTTAGTAATTCAGTAACTTTTATGGAGGGACAATTATGTTTAGTGATAAAACATTAAATCAGGCGCGTCAGGGAATGGAGAAATGGTCGGAGGAGGTTAAAAAATCCACCAGTGATTTTCAAGATGGGAGGCGATTCTCTACTGTTTCCGACTTGGATATAAAAGGAATATATACACCAGAGGACATCAAGGATTTAGACTTTGATAATAGAATAGGTTACCCCGGCAGTTACCCGTTTACTAGGGGCTGCCAACCTACCGGATATCGGGGAAGAGTATGGACATTCCGAATGTTCTCTGGCTTCGGAAGTGCTGAGGATACCAATAAAAGGTGGCACCAATTACTAAAAGACGGCGAAACCGGCTTATCTACTGCCTTCGACTTCCCTACATTAATGGGATATGATACCGGTTCTCCGAAAGCCCGTGCTGAGTGTGGCAAGTGTGGGGTAGCCATTGATACCCTGGCAGATTTTGAAATCCTCACTGATAAAATCTCTTTAGACAAGGTAACTACTTCTATGACCATCAATCCCCCAGCCAGCATAATGTGGGCTATGTATCTAGCTGTAGCTGATAAACGAGGGGTAAGTTGGGACAAAATAGGTGGCACGACTCAAAATGATATGCTGAAGGAATTTATTGCTCAAAAGACCTTTATGTGTCCCCCTGAACCCTCAGTTAGACTTATTAGTGATACTATCGAGTTTGGGACAAAGTATGTTCCCAGGTGGAATACCATAAGCATCAGTGGCTACCATATACGTGAGGCTGGCTCCACTGCAGTTCAAGAGCTGGCATTTACTTTGGCTGATGGGATTGCCTATGTGCAGGATGTTATCAGCAGAAAGAAACTGGATGTTGATGCCTTTGCTCCTAGGCTTTCCTTCTTCTTTGATTCCCATATAGACTTCTTTGAAGAGATAGCCAAGTTTAGAGCCGCCAGGAGGATGTGGGCTAAAATAATGAGGTATAGATTCAAAGCCAAAAATCCTCGGTCGTGGTGGATGAGGTTCCATACCCAGACGGCAGGTTGCTCTCTCACCGCCCAACAGCCGTTCAATAATGTTATCCGAACTACTACCCAGGCTCTGGCGGCAGTCTTAGGCGGAACGCAGTCTTTACATACCAATTCCCTTGACGAGGTTTTGGCTCTACCCTCTGACTTTGCCGTCAATATTGCCCTCCGCACCCAGCAGATTATTGCTGAAGAGACAGGGGTTATTAATACCATAGACCCTCTAGCTGGTTCTTATTTTGTCGAGACGTTAACCAATCAAATAGAGGAAAAAGCCTGGGAGTACATTGAAAAGATAGATAAAATGGGGGGCATGCTCGCCGCTATTGACAGAGGGTTTCCTCAAACTGAGATTGCCAATGCTGCCTACCATTTCCAAAAGCAAATAGATGGTCAAGAAAAGGTTGTGGTCGGGGTAAATAAATATATTACCGAAGAAACCCCTATTGAAACACTAAAGATCAATGAAAAGCTAGAAGCGGAACAGATTAATAGACTGAAAGAGGTCAAGAGGGTAAGGGATAATCGAAAAGTGGCCCAAACCCTGAACGAGCTTCGCCTGGCTTGCCAAAGCGACAAGAATGTAATGCCCTATGTGGTTGAAGCCGTTAAAGCCTATGCTACCGAGCAGGAAATCTGTGATGTATATCGAGAGGTTTTTGGCGAGTATCGCGACCCCGGCTTTTATTAAAAGAAAAAAGAGTATTAACCGTCAGGCTGTCACAAAACACGTTCCAGCCTGTGATTACACAGGTTTTAGAAAAGATTACACAGATATTGCCGATGAAGTTTTTAATCTGTGTAATCTGAATTTTAATCGGTGTAATCAAGGGCGGCACTTTTGTGACGCCCTATATTAACCGTAATTAGGGGGGAGAATGAATCCAGAGACAAAATTAAGAGTCCTGATTGCCAAACCGGGACTAGATGGTCATGACCGAGGAGTAAAGGTGGTCGCTCGGGGATATAGAGATGCCGGCTTTGAAGTGATATATACTGGCTTACATCAGACCCCCGAGGAAATAGTTAATGCTGCCATACAAGAGGATGTTG